>JAAZIX010000014.1 GCA_012800655.1 Clostridiaceae bacterium
CACTCAGTTGCAGGGGCCGCCTATGGAGGGACGCTATGGCGGAGCGGTAGATATCGGCACCACCACACTGGCTCTCAAACTTTACGATTTACAGAAGGGAATTCTGCTGACAAGTAGCGCCCTACAAAACCCTCAAACCGCCATCGCGGCGGATGTGATGGGACGCATACAGGCATCCATTCAAGGAAAGGGGCCTATGTTGCAATGCCAAGTTGTTGAGGCGGTCGACCACATGCTTAAGGATGCATGTGCGAAGAGTAACATCCGTCAATCCGAAGTGGATACCCTGGTCGTTGCAGGCAACACTACCATGTTGTATCTACTGACCGGACACGCCCCTCACAGCTTAGCCTATGCCCCCTTCCGGGCGGACTATCTCTTTGATACCCATATGCGGCTGATAGAGCATCAGGCCTATTTGCCGCCATGTATCAATGCCTTTGTGGGTGCGGATATTGCCTGCGCCGTGCTTGTGTCGGAGATGTGTGAGCGCCCGGAAACCTCCCTGCTGGTAGACATGGGCACCAACGGAGAAATTGCCCTGTGGAAAGGTGGCAGACTATATGTCAGCTCTACCGCCGCCGGTCCTGCCTTTGAAGGGGTGGGAATCGAGATGGGGTGCGGAAGCGTACAGGGTGCCATTGACCGGGTATGGCTTGAAGAAGATATCTTGCGAGTCCACACTATTTCAGACACGCCTGCCATCGGCATCTGTGGCTCCGGGCTGATTGATGCCGTTGCCTGCCTGCTGGAAAATGAGCAGGTGGATGAAACAGGTGCCTCGGCTTGTGAAAAGCATTATCTGACAAAACATGTGTATTTGACCGCCATGGACATCCGCAATATACAACTGGCCAAGGCGGCGATTGCAGCGGGCATCCGAACGCTAATGCGGGTCGCGGAGATTGAACCGTGCGATATCAAAAGATTCTACATTGCGGGTGGCTTTGGAAGCCATTTAAATGTGCAAAGCGCGGCGAGAATCGGCTTGGTTCATGAGGTGTGGCTTGATAAAACTACGGTATTGGGCAACGCTGCCCTTGCCGGCGCGTCGGCTATCCTGCTACATCAAAACGGAGTACAGAAAGTCCAAAGAATCGCCGGGATCGCCAGCCATGTGGAGTTGGGAGGCAACCCCGACTTCAACACAGCCTTTATTGATGAGATGTCCTTCCCTTCGTAATGAAACTATGACGGATCCGTATGTACAGCGGGTGTGAGAGATTCCCCCTCTTTTTCGCGTCAAATCCCGTCCTTTTACCCTGTTTTTCCGCTATTCAATTAATCTCCAGAATATTAGTAACTAGCTTCGCATAAGTAGCCTGTTTTTTGCATTTTCACAAGTAAAAAAATGTCCAAAAACCCCTGTTTTTTAGAGGTTTTTGGACAAATTGTGGTGGAGATGAGGAGAATCGAACTCCTGTCCAAAGCCGCTTCACGCCAAGCTTCTCCGGGTGCAGTCAGCGTTTTATTTTCCCGTTGCGGCCGTCTGCTGACCGACTACCGCACCGGTAAGATCCTGATTCATAAGCAGTTACGGATCAATCGCTACTTACGTTCTCCGATTTACCTCCGATCGGCAAGGTCTGGATCTGACGTCGACTTCCTCCCTACAGATTCAGGAGAAACGACGGCGGTCGCTTAAGCCGCTACCGCGTAAGAATAATTGTTTTTGGCAATTAAATTATTTCACTCGTTTGTTAAGGCGGCCAACGAGTATCCGCCACCCGCTGCCTAACGCTCCATGACCCTGTCGAAACCTGGTCATCCCCGTCAGCTGTCGTGAAACGACGTTCTTACCGCATCGCCTCACCGACGTATGTCCATTATATCATACCGCCACGTAAAAGGCGGGGCGATTATATATCGCCCCGCCTTTTACGTCTCTTAATGTACGACTTTATTAACGCGTCGCCAGCACCTTACGCAGGCGGGCAAAGCGCGGCAGGCCATCCTCCTTCACCGTCACGGACTCTTCGGAAATCAGCGGGAGAGCATAATCGATATACTCTTGATTGACGAAATTGCCTTCCGCATTGATCCACTCGCGCGGCACCAGATGCTCGGCATTGGCAACATCTTGCAAAGGAATCAGGATGGTCTTGATTCCGTACTCAGAGCCCGGCAGGCGCTCAAAGCCGACCATGTAATCGGTAGTTCCGGAAACCGCCTCCTCAACGGCGGTTTTGCCTGCGAGATAAGCCTCTTCGACGTCGATAGCCGAGGCACAATGCGCGGCACAGCGCTGCAGGAGCGAGAACTCGATTGCACGAATCTTCGTGTCGATGCGGTCGGCCAGATATTCGGCCAGAATAGCTGCCGCTCCCCCCATCTGCTTATGCCCGAAAGCGTCAACCTTGGGCGTACCGATCAGCTCGGGAATATAGCGGCCGGCCGGTGTGCGCACACCCTCGGAAACCGCTACAATGACCTTGCCGGTCTGCTTGTAAATTCTGGAAACATCTTCAACCATGCGATCGAGATCAAAAGGAACCTCGGGCAGGTAAATCAAATCCGGACCGTAGCCCTTATATGAGGCCAGAGCGGTGGCTGCGGCCAGCCACCCGGCATTGCGTCCCATGATCTCCAGAACCGTAATCATACCGGTGTCGTAGACCCGCGAGTCCAAATATACTTCCATCGTCGCCGTAGCAATGTATTTGGCCGCCGAGGCAAAGCCCGGGCAATGGTCGGTACCGTACAGATCGTTGTCGATCGTCTTCGGTACTCCCATTACGCGACACTCATAGCCGTGTTCCCGCATATAGTTGGATACTTTGCTACAGGTATCCATCGAATCATTTCCGCCGTTATAGAAAAAATAACGGATATTGTATTTCTTAAAGACCTCCAGCAGGCGTAGATAATCCGTGTCATCCTTCTTTGGGTCAGCCAGTTTGTAACGGCAAGATCCCAGCGCCGAAGAAGGCGTTGTGCGCAGATAAAGCAATTCCTGCGGATCCTCCTGACCCATATCATAGAATACCTCGTTCAGTATACCGACGATTCCGTGCGCCGCTCCGTATACCTTATCGATAATACCGGTCTGACGCAGGGCCGTTTCAATAACCCCGGCAGCACTTGCGTTGATTACCGCCGTCGGGCCGCCCGACTGACCAAAAATCGCGTTTCCTCTCAATACTGACATCGTTTCTTTATTCCTCCTCAAATAATTCGTCATATTGTCGCGACACAGGCAAAGCACACCTAAGCGTCCTACAATCATCTGAGTAAGTTTAACACAATTAGAAAACAAAAGAAAATTCCGAGAGTGCCTGTAAGCCGGGTTCTGTGTTCGACTGCCATCTGTCTGGGCGTATCGTCGCCGAAACGCTCTAGCCACCTCCCCGAGACCGGCGGGCCGCCGTATTGTCTCTCCACGGTGTTGCTTCGGGTGGGGTTTACAGGACCAATCCGTCTCCGGTTGATCGGTGAGCTCTTACCTCACCATTTCACCCTTACCTCTGACGAGGCGGTATCTTTCTGTTGCACTTTCCTTAAAGTCGCCTCCACCGGCCGTTAGCCGGCACCCTTGCCCTGCGAAGCCCGGACTTTCCTCACGCTTCAACTTTCGTTCAAATCGCGCGACAGCCCGGCACTCTCAGAATACATCTATTATACATGAACTCGGAAATTCTTCGGCGGCATATTCGGGACCGGGACAGCTTTGCCGCAACCAACGCTGCAAATACGGGATCACCGGCCATTCGGACGCGGCATGGCCGACAACCAGAACGGCAATCCCCTCGGCCGCCAGGGCAAGCAACTCATGATGCTTGCATTCGCCCGTAATCACGGCATCAACTTTCGCCCCGAGCAAATCCGGCAACGCGCTTACGTCAAAAGAACCCGGACACAGAGCCAACCGCGAAACCGGACGATCCTTACGTGTATTGCTCAGAACGGCCGGGCAGTTCAAGCGCTCCTGACATAAGCCTAGAAGATCGTCCAGACTGTGACGCCCCGGCAACGTAATCAGGCGCCCGTATCCGGGAACCACATCCGTCAAAAAATCCTTTTCTTCGTCTTCAAGCGCATAAATTCTGTTCAAAGCCGGCAGTTCGGCGGTCAGCACACGATCATATGTGCGCGTCAGCTCCGGCGACAGCGGGCACAGTGTTCCGGAAGGGCGCAGCTCTAAAGTATGCGCCAAAGCATCGGCCACGCCGCCGACACAATAATCCAAATTCGTGTGCACCGCCCAAACGGCTATGCCCAACTCGATTAATTGCAACAATAAAGATATATCCGCTCCGGAACCGGCATCGAGGTTTTCCAGCGGATTAAAGATCAGCGGATGATGCGTAATAACAAGTTCCGGTTCAAAATCATCGATTTGCTCCAGTAGTGCCGCGGTAATGTCTAAACACAGGAATACCTTCCTGACCGGATTTCCCGGTCGTCCGACATTGAGATTTTCCTTGTCCCAGTCTGCGGCATAATCCGCCGGTGCCAGTCTTAGGAGTGCCGACCCGATTTCTCCTACGGTCATCTGTCTAACCATGCTTTTTGACCTCTCCTTCCAAAATTCGGCATAATTCCCGCCAAATTTCCTGCTGTTCGCTCGGTGCGCCGAGCATAAATTCGCCTGCCGCCGACAATTGATGTTGCAGATAGCGCCGCCACTGATCCGAGGCAATTTCCCGGTCGCGCAGATTACATTCACCCATCCAGGCGGTATACAGCGAAGCCGGCGAAGCTTTCCGTTTAGCTATATATTCATAAATATCGGCGGAAACAACCGGTAATTTGGTAATGTTGTCATTATGTATTATCGAGATTTCTTTGCTGCGACCACGATAGATTGCACTTATAAAGTTGTACAGCCGACCGCCTTGAAAGAAGAATTTTTCGGCAACGGTCTCCCATTCGGGAGCCAGATACATTCGTAAAGCCGCCGTTGAGCGTGTCGGCTGGAGCAACAGAAAGAACCCGGGAAAGAACTTCCCCGATTTCCGAGCGCGCCGGAGAATATCCACTATTACGGCGGCGCCGATACCGGCAATTATCGCCGCATCCCCGGGTTGCAAGTCTATCTCGTCAAAACCATCCGAAAGTACGGTGCCTATCCCCTGCTCAAGCCCCCGCGCGAGGATATTCGCACGGGCCCGATCCAGAGGGCGGCTACGTACGTCAACCGCCAACGCGCTTCCGACCATTCCCCGCTCAAGAGCGGCTATCGGCAAAAGCGCATGATCACAGCCGATATCGATTAGACGCCCGGCGGCGGGCGGTAGGAGTGACAGTAAACATTCCAGGCGCGGGCTGAGCCGGAGAGGTGGTAAATCGATATTTCGCTTTATTCCGACCAAGCATTCCTCCGGCGGCCATCGTGTGACCAATCAGCTCAGGAAATCTTTCAGCTTTTCCGTATTGGACGGACGACGCAATTTGCGCAAGGCCTTCGCCTCGATCTGGCGAATCCGCTCACGCGTTACCGTGAATTCGCGTCCGACTTCCTCTAGAGTACGGTTCTTACCGTCATCCAGGCCAAAACGCAGGCGCAGAACCTTTTCCTCTCGTGGAGTCAGCTCGGAGAGCACTTCGATCAGCTGCTCCTTAAGGAGAGTATTGGCGGCCTGGTCGGTCGGAGAGAGCGCGTCCTCATCGGGAATGAAGTCACCCAACTGGCTGTCCTCCTCCTCACCGATCGGCTTCTCCAGAGATACGGGCTCCTGGGAGATCTTCATGATTTCCCTTACCCTATCCACGGTCATGCCCAGAGCAGCGGCCAATTCCTCGACCTCCGGCTCGCGCCCCAGCTCCTGAATCATCTGGCGCTGAGTGCGAATCAGCTTGTTGATCGTCTCGACCATATGAACCGGAATACGGATCGTTCGGGCCTGATCGGCAATCGCCCGCGTAATCGCCTGGCGAATCCACCAAGTCGCGTAGGTGCTGAACTTAAAGCCCTTCGTGTGGTCGAACTTCTCCACTGCTTTCATCAGACCCAGATTGCCCTCCTGAATCAGATCCAGGAACGACATCCCTCTGCCGACATAACGCTTGGCAATACTGACAACCAGACGCAAATTGGCCTCGCAAAGATGATCTCGCGCATAAGGGTCGCCGTCAATAATCGCCTGGGCAAGCTCCTTTTCCTCGTCCGCTGTGAGCAAAGGTACACGGCCGATTTCCTTCAGATACATCCGCACGGGGTCATCAACATTCACCGCCTCAGTCTCGAGCTCGAGATCCGAATCAAGCGACTCGTCCTCCTGAACGGCATCGGCAATCAGCTGAATACCGTGGTCTTCCAATTGATCGAGAACGCGCTCGGCCTCGTCCAGGTCGAGTTCCGCATCCTCGAGTATATTCATGACTTCACGATATGAGAGCTTATTTTCATTGTCGCGTGCTCTTTCAACCAACTCGCTCACCAGTGAAGTGGCGGCGCGCCTGGTCTGTTGCGCTCGCTTGAGGGCGGCCTTTCTCTGTAAATCCGAAAGACGCCCGGGAATAAACGGTGCGATACTGATGGTAGCTTCATCCGTCTTACGGGTAAGCGGCTTAATCACTAAATCGGACGGGCGTTCGCGATGCAGGATAAAGTACCGCCTGTCGCTCTTTTTCGCCATACCGGTGGAAGAAACGTCATCCTTCTTTAATTTAGTCATATCCAAAAAAATCTGCGCTGAAAACATTATTTTCTCCTTCCGCTTATATCCTTAATGAAGCAAGTTGCTCGCTTACCGTGGTTATTTTTTCGGTACATTCCCGCAATTGGGTCTGAATCGCGGTCGCCGCGGCCTCATCGGCGGGGCGAGTTTTCATTCTATCTAGTATACCCTGTTTTAGTATCTGAAGTTGGCGCCGACGCATTTCCCAGGTATAACGCTGCAAATCCGTCCCCCAGTCACCTAATTCATTCGGCTCGGGCAAAACTATAAAGACCCGTGCCAGGAGCTCGGGCAGTTTGCCGCCGGCAAAATCGACATCCTGACTCAGCGCTATCAGTTGATCCTGGCTCAACTGTTCCTCTTCAGCCAGCGCCAGCACTTCGGCGGCAATCATCCGCATTTGCCCCGCCGAAAAATCCTCAACCCGCACGGGGTCCTCCATTTCCGATGGTTTGATATTAACCTGTGCCAATATCGCCAAAAAGAGCAACTCCGTATCCGTTACCTCATCGGTTGAGAGAAATTCGCGCTCTCCGTCGTCCTCATCCGTCGGCGGTGGAATATCATCTGCGCGGACGGGCATTCGGCTGAATGAAGTGCCGCCAAAGCTCCGGACGGGCGGCGGCAGACTTTGAGCGCGTCCGGCCTCTTCGCGGCGCAGGAGAGCTTTGCGCCTTCCCCACTCGGCACGCACCGCAGTCAGAGGTAGAGACAAATTCTCCGCTACCTGATCCAGTTTCAACTCGACCAAAATATCGTTCTTTTCACCCAACAGGACCTGTAGGGCCGCTTCCTGATATGCTACCTTATCTAACTCACCGTCGTGCTCATTCGAGCGTCGCGCCATCTCTAAACGATAATCCAGGGCCGGAAGACGTCTTTCGATTAAGGCAACAAATGCGGCTCCTCCCTCGGCGCGAATAAAATCATCCGGATCCAAACCATCCGGCAGCATAAGGACCTCCGTTTCAATCGAGCGCTCCTCAATCAGGTCGATTGCCCGCTCCGTTGCGGCGCGCCCCGAAGGGTCGCCGTCAAAGGCGATTACGACTTTCTTGAATATCTTGCCCATGACTTCGGCCTGCTGGCGGGTCAGTGCCGTGCCCAAAGGCGCAACCGCGCAATTGATGCCGGCCTGAGTCACGGAAAGCACGTCCAGATAACCCTCCACCAGCAGTAAAAATCCGGCCCGGGTTTTCCGCGCGAAATTTAGCCCGTAGAGGTTGCGGTTTTTGCTGAACAGGCGTGTCTCGGGCGAATTAATATATTTCGGACCGACTCCGTCCAGCAAGCGTCCGCCGAAAGCAACGATCCGTCCTCTCGTATCGATAATCGGAAAGATCAGACGGTTGCGGAACATATCGACCGGGCGACCGTCACGGCTCTCCCGCACCAATCCGGCGTCCATTTGCAGCCTGAGCGGATACTCCAACCGAGTTAAATGATGATGTAACGCATCAAAACTATCCCTGGCGAAGCCGACACCGAACTTACGCTGTATATTTGTGCCGATTTGCCGATCTTTCAGGTAAGCCCGCGCCGCACGTCCCGCCGACGAATCATTCAGACCGGCATAAAAGAAGCGCGCCGCATCGGTATTGATCCGGGTCAGCATATCCTGTTCTTCGCGCCGTGCCCGGGCATGGGGATGGGAATCGGTCACTATTGCGATACCGGCACGCTGAGCGAGAAACCGAATCGCCTCGACATAATCTAGGCGCTCGATATTCATGATGAAATTAATTACATCTCCGCCCTTGTGACAACCGAAACAATAGAATATCTGCTTGGTAACGGATACGCTGAATGAGGGCGTTTTTTCACGATGGAACGGACAAAGACCGAAGCGGTTATTGCCGCTCCGCTTGCTCAGAACGACATACTGCTCGACCACATCGACGATATCCGATGCATTTTTTACGGCTTCAATCGTCTGTTGCGAGATCCTTCCGTTCATAATTAATCCCTATTCAGCTGCGTTTGTATCCACAACGCACACTCCAGGCGGCGTTGCTGTAGTACACAGCCCGGCTCATATACCTTGTCAAGACTCCCCGTCCCGTACCAGGCCGCGGCCGGGCAGCCGCCGGAGCAAAAATACAACGCCCAACAGTCTCGGCACGGAACCCGATCGGGTACTAAGAGAGAACGAAAACGTTCGAGTAAGTCCCGATTGGTAAGCGGCGGTTCTTCCATGACATTACCCAGTACAAATTCCGGCTTTCCGACGAACTGATGGCAGGGATATAGAGTGCCGTCCGGAGCCACCGCGCAATATTCGACGCCGACGCCGCAACCCTTGAGTCGCTTATAGTAGCATGGACCGCTTTCGAGGTCGATATTGAAATGGAAAAAGGCAAAGGGCGGATCCTCGCTTCCTTCTTGACGTCGACGGACATATTCCGTCGCCAGCCGCTCATAAGAAGCGATGATTTCCGGCAAATCCTCCGTTCGCAGACTCCATTCCTCCTCCGGGGCACCGACGACCGGCTCAAGACTCAATTGCTCCCAGCCGCGATCCGCCATCATCAACACATCCTCGACAAAGTCGAGATTGAAATGTGTATAGGTGCCGCGCACATAATACTCGGCATCGCCGCGCTCCGGAACAAAGGCATCGATATTGGCCGCCACCCGCTCAAAAGTCGACTGTCCGCCGACGGCGCGGCGCATATTGTCCTGCACCTCCCGCCTTCCGTCAAAGCTCAGTACCACGTTCTTCATGTGGCGATTGATAAATTCGCGCTTCTCCGCATCAAGGAGAAGAGCGTTGGTCGTCAGAGTCAAACGTAACTCCTTATCGGTCTCCGTCTCACGTTGCCGGGCATACAGCGTCAATTCTTTGACTACTTCCCAGTTCAACAGAGGCTCGCCGCCGAAAAAATCAATATCTAAATTGCGCCGGCTACCCGACATTTCAATCAGAAAATCTATTGCCCGTTTGCCGATTACCGCCGACATCATGGTCCGTTTACCCGTACCGTAATCTCCGGTTCCGGCAAAGCAGTAGCGGCAACGCATATTGCAATCATGGCAAAGATGCAGGCAAAGTGCCTTAATAACCGGCGGTTCCGGGTACAGAACCTCCGCCGCAACCGGAGCTCGCGGAGCAAAGAGATGGCCGACCGCGATCAGCTCGTCAATTTCCTCGCACGCCGAGTATAGCTCCTCACAGGCTATTCCCCGTTCACGGCTCAAACGGCGCAATTTCGCATCGTTCGGCGTCCAACCCGCGGACTGCACATATAGTTCTAGACAGGCAAAAGCAGGCTCGTCCAAAGAAAGGAGAGCCTGCGTCTCGGAATCCCATGCCAGACGTTCGCCGTGAACTTTAAAGCAATGTACCAAATTAACTACTTAGTAATCTGCTCACACTTTTGATTTGCCACCGTGCAGCTGGTCTTGCAGGCGGACTGACAGGATGTCTGACACTCGCCACAAACTTTTTCGGGTCGGCGCAGACTCTGTGGCTGACTAACTACCTTAATGTGCTTCATGTTTGTCTCCTAATATTTAGTCGTCATCGGATATGGGCTTAATCACCTGATTAATCGCTTCCTTGCGGAAAGTAACCAAGTTATTTGCCACACTCGTAGAAATCGTCACTTCATCGTCGCGGATATTGACGACTTTTCCGACGATACCGCCGATCGTGACGATCTTGTCGCCGACAGTCATGCTGTCCCGTTGTTTTCTCAGTTCTTTTTCGCGCTTTCTCTGGGGACGGATCATAATAAACCACAGTATGCCCAGGAGCGCCAAAGGCATGATCAGCGTGCCGATCAGACCTAACGGCGAAACACCCTGCTCCGCAGCCGCTCCGTCAGCCAACAAAAAAATTCCGAATGGTCCCGAAGGAAGATTAATCATTAGTCAATACTCCTTATCGTCTCTATGTAGCCACGCATATCGCATCGCAAAGACGCGGATAATTATACCATAAAAAAGTATCAAAAATCAAGTTTCGCCGGCATGAGCAACGAGACTGGCTGCCTGAACACCTTCTATGTTCATAAGCTTCTGAATCGATATTACTGATTTATCTTTCAGGCGCAGCGAAATAACCAGTTCTATCCCCGTCGGAGTAATCGTCTGACTTTGCAAATCGTAGCGCGGCAGATACTCGCTCAACTTAATCCTCGTTCCGGGATCCATATTGAGAATTAGAAGATAAGCCTTGGCAAACTTGACATTGCCCAGCAGCGACATAAGCAATATGATCAGGCCGATCACCAACGTTCCGATGATAGCCACAACAAAAAAGCCGCCACCGCTGGTCAAGCCGATAGAAATTGCCCAGAACATAAACGCTATGTCCATCGGATCCTTCAGGGCGGTACGGTAGCGGACAATCGAAAGAGCTCCGACCATACCCAGGGAGAGAACGATATTTGAAGAGATCGGCAAAATCACCAGGCAGGTAATCATCGACACGAGAATCAGCGAGCGGGCGAAGTTGTGGTTGTACAGCACCCCGCGCCAGGTATAGCGATAGATAATCAGCAGAATCAGTGACAGAACCAGCGTGACCGCAAGACAGGTCAGAATCCGTTCCGGCGTCAACGGCTGATTAACTTTCACCTCGAGTAAATCTAAAATTGCTTTTCTCACAGATATTTCCTCATTCGTATAAAATCAATATAACGTTTTTTCAACGCAATATATATATTTGCTGATCGCCTCAAGCGGCATGCCCTCACGCTGCAACAGCAAGGCAATCATTTTCGGCAGAACCCGGTCGTATTTCAACTCCATAATCAATTGGTTCGGCTCGAAGATCGGACGGGTCAGTTCCGGAAGCAGGAGATTGCGAGAACCGTCTTCAGCTGTCAAGCCAGAGCGCGAATAAGGCGCAACCCGCAGATTCAGATCGAAGGTCAACCGCACATTTCCCACCGGGTGAAGCAAAGGAATACGGTCATAAATCACAAAGAGTCGGGGTTCCAGACCTTCGGTGATTTGTTCCGCGGCAAACTGACTGAAAAACTCACCGCGTTCCCCATCGTTGCGAAGTGCGCTCAGGACGGTGGCACGACGGCGAAAATCCGTCCCGTCAACCAAAGCGAGAGCCTCTTCGCAACTGAGCCGGGCACTATTTTTCCGTGAAGCACCGGCGGCGCGATGTTTCCGCTCAAGACGGAAAAATTGCGGCAAATCCTCGGGACAATCAGGATTGGGATAATAGCGCATTCGATAGCGATATCGGTTATCGTAGCCGCTCATCTTACCGCTGACTCCTTTGCGTTCAATTCCGTCCCAATAGAGCGTAGCCACCGTATATCCGGGCAGGGTCAGGCGCGGTCTGGTTGGCAGAACAGACAACGGATAGGCGTGCGGATCCGGCTCCATTATCCTTCGCAGACGAAAATAGCTTTCCAGCATAGCCTTATAGGAAATCGTGTATTTATACTCGTGCCGCCAGCCCGGGGCAAGTCGCGGCGCAGTCTCCTCAGAAGCACGCATATGATTTATCAGCTTACCAATCATGATCC
>JAAZIX010000173.1 GCA_012800655.1 Clostridiaceae bacterium
CTACCCATGCTCTCATGTCCGTCATCTACCTGCTCTTCAGCAATCCTATCCTCGGACTTTTTACGAAAGATCCGGCCATCATCGCCCGTACCAACGAGATCTTGATCGTTTATGTAATTGTTTCCCCACTAATTCATAACTTGACATTCAATCCGTCGTGTCTGTTGCAAGGTCTCGGCGATGTGCGCTTCGTCACCGTTGTCTCGAGCATCGCCACCGGCGGCGTGCGCTTATTCTTCTCCTGGCTCTTTGCCATACCGTTCAACCTCCAACTCACGGGCATCTGGCTGGCTGTATACGTCGATTGGGTGTTCCGCATGATCGTCTTCAATCTGCGCTTTTACCGCCGCAAATGGCTCCCCGTTTCGGTCGCCGCAGCTTCTCCCTCCGACGAAGCCGGCAGTTCCGACAGTTGCGTCCTTACCGCTCAATCGGACACAGTCTCCGGTGATACTCTGCCCTGCTACCGCGACACTGTAGCGCAGCAGCACATTGACATAACTCCGGGCAGTAGCAATAATACGGCACATAACACAGAAATTTGCCAAACCGAAACAGAAAGGAATGAAGTTGAACAAATTGATTGACAGCGATCTTCGGAAACAGGATAACGCCCTGATCCGGCGCTACCTGATCCCGAACCTGATTCGTCAGGCGGGTGTGACGTTCCTGAGTTTCTTTCGTGTCGCCATGGTCTCGAACCTCAGCCCGGAAAGCGCCTCCGCACTTGGCTCCATCGACTTCATAAACCACATCATTACCGGCATCGGCCCGGCCCTCGGCACCGGCGGTCTCCTCGTCGTCGCCCGCTACTATAACCGCAAAGACTACGAAGCCACCAGCCGCGCCGCCGGCATGGCTCAGATCATCGGCTTCGCTTTTGCCATGCTCATCTGTCTGCCTTACCACTTCTTCCGCCACGGCCTAATCGATCTCTTCTTCGGCGCCGCAACAGATCAGGTCAAAACCTACATGGCGGAGTACGCCGCACTAACATCCCTGGACTGTATGGTCTTCAATATGATCTCGATGGGCTTCGCGATTCAAAACGCCGTTCGGGTGACACGCCCGCAGAGCGTGCTCAGCATTATGCAGTACGGGCTGACCCTACTTTTTTCCTACATCTTCATCTACGGAGGCAGCTTCGAAATCGGCACATTCCGCCTGCAAGTTCCCGCCATGGGTATCAGAGGGGCCGGGCTCGGCATGCTCGCCTCATCGCTGATAACCTGGCTGATCCTGCAGTTCATGCTAATTCGCGAACGCCGGTACTTCAACCTCACAAAGCTCGCCAGCTATCGCCCGAACCGTCGGCTCGTACGTGATATCCTGGGCTACGGCCTCCCTCCCTCCGCGGAAAACGCGGTCTTTAACTTTTCCCGCCTGCTCACACAATCGATCGTCGTAATGACCGGTACCATCAACGCGGCGGCCAACACCATCAGCACCACGCTAACGGGTGTCTATCAACTCGCCACGGGTGCCGGCAACCTCTCCCTAACCTCACTCGGCAGCCAAGCCCTAGGCCGCGAGGACTTCCGTAGCGTCAACTACTACAATCGCTTTTTCAATATATTCGCTATCGCTACCCAGGCCTTCATGTCCGCCGTCTATCTGCTCTTCAGCAATCCGATCATCGGGCTCTTCACAAATGACCCGGCCGTCAGTAGCCGTGCCCATGAACTCATGTTCGTCTACGCCCTAGTCACTCCGCTGATTCATCACTCGGCCTTCAACGCTCCTTACCTGTTACGCGGACTCGGCGACGTACGCTTCGTCATGGTCGTTTCGATCTTCTCCTCCAGCGTTGTGCGCATATTCTTCTCCTGGTTCTTCGCCATTCAGCTCAATCTTCAGGTCATGGGTGTCTGGCTGGGTATGTACGCCGACTGGATCATGCGCGGAACCGCCTTTGCGATACGCTTTTACCGCCGCAAATGGCTACCCGCTTCGACCGCCGCAAATCCTGCCGCTGATTCTGCAACCTCTGACGTTGACGAAGCAAGGGGTGCCGACAAAAGCACCCCCGCCACACAGTCTAACGTTGAGCTTGCCGAGGAATTGCCCGGCACCGCCCCTAGTCCAGATACAGAATCGAATTCTTCGGATACGTAACCGTATAGGCGAATTTACGGCTCTGCGACTCGCCGGCACCCAGCGCGATCTTCCAGGTCAGCTTGCCCGTGTCCTTGTCGTGCTCGGCCGCGCTGCTCTCGGTCATCTCAACCTTCACGGAATCGCTCGTCGAAACCGGCAACTGATCAACCAACTCGAGCTCAATCGCTCTTCCTTTCGTATTGCGCACGGTCAGCTCATACTGCCGCCCCGCCTTGGCCGTCGTGCCGATAAAAGCCCGCGACTCGCTGTCGCGCCCCCGTTCGCGCTTGACGAGAATCGAGCTGTCCGCGCCGAGCGAAATTTCCATACCCTCGTCGGCACGTCGCGGATCCACCACCGTTCGACCGATGAAAATCCCGTTCAGGAACAAATTGCACTCCCCGTACAGAAGATTCAGCCGCTCCCAGCCCTTAACCTCGGCCATGAGATAGGCCGCGCCGTCGATTTTTGGCACGCTTATATATCGATACTCCGCCGTGAGTTCGTTCGTCCGAAGTTGGAACTCCTCTTCGCCGCCGGTCTCAATCGCGGCCGGTAGCGGCAGGCTGAACTCCACCGAGGTCTGCTGTTCGCTGACCTCAGCCTCGGCCACCGCAAGGTAAAGTTGCTGCACCAGTTCTTGGGGAGCGGCATCTTCCACATCCATCGGCGCAGACATCTTTGCGCTCTCCATCATGGCAACGCCCGGCGCCCTGGCTCGCGACTGGCGACTCGGCGATTCCGCCCTCACATACCACGTTTTGAGCTCCGGCAGATCGATGTTCACCCGCGGCGACCCCGACGAAAGCGTAAGCGCCACGCCTTCCCAGTGTTCGCCCGTCGATTGCCTGACGCGCCCCTTGGCGATCAGGCGCAACGGTTTATTCGCCGCCTCCGTCGTGCCGGCCTCCTCCACGCGCAAATCATAGTACGGCGTCCATCCCGCCGCGCTGTCGTTATACCCGATGTCGAGCCGAACCGTCTGCCGAACCGCCGAATTAATAAGAATCGACAATTCGCCGGTCGAGCGCCGCTCAATATTGTCCGAACCGATCTCGGTATTGGTTGCCTCCAGCCGCCGTTCCGCTTCCTCCAGTGTATATTTCAGTTCGAGCTTCTTCTCATCGAGCCGGGTATTTTCCCGCAGATAGTAATCCGCGAGTTCTGTTATTTCCACTAGTGTGCGGGCGGGCCCCCCGACCGCGCCGGACGAGCCGGCTCCGGGGGCGATATTGGCGGCCAGCATTTCCTGCTGCCGCTCACAAAGCGCCTGCTCCATTTTGAGTCGGTCGATCTCCCGCTCAAGCGTGCGCGCCTCCTCAACCAGCGCCTGAATCTTCTCCGGGTTCTTGGCGGTGCGCAAAGTCGTAACCTCAAAGCTGACTCCGCCGATCTCCGCCTCCGCCGGTGCCGCACCCGTGTCTGGGCTCGCGCTCACGGGTGC
>JAAZIX010000174.1 GCA_012800655.1 Clostridiaceae bacterium
AAGGATGCGCATGTTTGTGTAAGAAGGGGGCATACCTCCCCCTCCCCCTTCGCTTCCGAGCTTCACCGGCGTACTCTACATTTTTTCTCACGGAAAGGAGGGGCTACCCCCTATGGCGGAACTGAGAGGACCTGAATATCTTGCAAAAAAGCTTGACGCGGTTAGCAGGCGTGTCCGAATGCGCTATCGCCAGTATGATATGAAGCATCAGGATCGCTCTGTCGGTCTAACCATACCCGAGCCGCTGCGTGCTCAGTACAGAGCTACTCTGGGCTGGTGTGCTAAGGCGGTGGACGCTCTTGCCGACCGACTTATCTTTCGCGAATTTGCTAATGATAACTTCGATTTCAACCAGATTTTCGCGATGAATAACCCGGACACCCTCTTTGACAGCGCGATTCTGTCAGCTCTGATAGCGTCCTGCAGCTTTATCTACATCTCGCCCGGCGATGATGATTTCCCGCGCTTACAGGTGATCGACGGAGCCAATGCGACCGGCGTGATCGACGAGATTACCGGTCTGCTCTACGAGGGTTACGCGGTACTCAGCCGAGACGATAACGGCAAGCCTGAGCGCGTAGCCTACTTCGAACCAGAACGGACGACCTATTACCTGAACGGCAAACCGGAGAGCGAAACGGTTCACAAGGTCGATTATCCGCTGCTGGTGCCGATCATTCATCGGCCCGATGCCGTGCGTCCGTTTGGGCGCAGCCGGATAACCAGAGCGGCGATGTACTATCAGGCTTACGCGAAACGTACGCTTGAGAGAGCGGATATAACCGCGGAGTTTTATTCATGGCCGCAGAAGTATGTTGTCGGACTTTCGCAAGACGCGGAGCCTTTAGAGACCTGGAAGGCGACGGTATCATCCATGTTGCAGTTTACCAAGGACGATGAGGGCGACAGTCCTTCGCTTGGCCAGTTCACGCAGCCGAGCATGTCGCCGTTTACGGAGCAGCTCCGGACAGCGGCGGCGGGATTTGCCGGTGAAACCGGTCTGACACTAGATGACCTGGGCTTTGTGACTGACAACCCGAGCTCAGCTGACGCAATCAAAGCTAGCCATGAGACGCTGCGGATTACGGCCAAGAAAGCGCAACGGTGCTTTGGCAGCGGATTCCTAAATGCCGGTTATCTGGCGGCGTGTCTTCGGGATGATTACCCGTACTTGCGCTCGCAATTTTACCGGACGATCCCGAAGTGGGAGCCTACATTCGAGGCCGACGCTTCCACACTGTCATTGATCGGTGACGGTGTGATTAAGATCAATCAGGCGATCCCCGGTTACTTTGACAGCGAGACGCTCCGCGATATGACCGGAATTGAGGGTGCAGTCAATGGCTAAGGATGTTGTGCCGGAACTTCTGGAAACGATTGAAGCTGACTTTGCCAAGCGGTACGCAAACAGTGATTCCGCGAAGCGCATTCGCGAGCTCATTGAAGCCGGCAAAGCTACTTACCAGGAAGCCAACGACTATGCGATTGAGGTAGGAGAGCTCCTTGCCGGCGTGTTTAAGGCTAATCTCTCGTCCAGCGTATTACCGGACGGGCGAATGTATTACAACATCGCCGAGCGGATCCTTAACGCCACGCTGGGTCACAATCACGACCTGATAGCGACCGCAGCGGCGCAGATCCAGACAGATCTAAACAAAGCTGCTAAGCTGGGGATTAAAGGACTCAAGCCTACACTTAACCAGGATCGGATCGACGGGCTAATCGAACGAGTATCCGCGGAAGAACACTACGATGATATCGCCTGGATACTTGACGAGCCGGTCGTGAATTTCAGCCAATCGGTGGTTGATGACGCGATTCACACAAATGCGGACTTTCATTACCAATCAGGGCTAAAACCGAGGATAATTCGGACAGCGATGGGGAACTGCTGCAAGTGGTGCGCGAACCTTGCCGGTACATATGACTATGAGGATGTCAGTAGCGGTTCCGACGTGTGGCGGCGGCACCGAGATTGCAGGTGTATCATCGAATACGATCCTGGAGATGGCCGGCGGCGGGGCGTACGCTCAACCAAAAGTCCGGTTCTTGGAGAAGAAAAAAAGAAAGAGGCCAGAAGGGAATTTTCGGAAAGTGCGGAAATTATCAGCGAGTCCCGAAAGACATGCTTAAAGCTTAATATAGCCTATAATGGGATTCGGCGAGCCTCGGGAGCTAGAACCGAAGAAGAAATCATTGACTATCTTGGCGGAGGAGATTTGACGAAAGGGTCTTGTTCATCGGCTGCATTCGCATATGTCGGAAATAAAGGCGGTTATGATGTTACCGATTTTCGTGGCGGAGCCAGTCAAGATGTATTTTCTAGGGGCCAGAATATTCGGGACATTGCTCAGCTTCCCGGTGTCCGTAGTGTCATTGTCGAAGAATACAATGATTTTACGGCAGCAAGGAAAATGACGCAAACCATGGTTGAAGGTAGAGAATACTACATGACAGCTGGCAGGCATGCGGCAATTGTTCGTAAAATAGGGAAACAAGTGGAATATCTGGAATTGCAATCTCCTGCAAGTAACGGCTTCAAGCCTTTGGATGAAAATGCGTTAAGATATAGATTTGCTTGCCAAAGAAGCCATACAATATATAGGCAAAAAATGAAGGTTCGTAATGTTTTGATTGACATCGACTCGCTACAGGGGAATTCAGAATTTGAAAGACTGTTAGGTTTTATCAATACGGTTGGTATGGAGCAGAAGAAAGGAGTCCGCGGTGGCCTCAAGTGAGTTTTACAAGCAAAACGAAGACGACACTATTTATTGGGTCGATAATCCGGACACTTTCGGGGAGATGCTATTCAGCTTTGATCAAAAGAAGGTCTATAACCTGTTTGCGGACTATCCTCACAATATGTCTCCGGAGGAAGTGGAAATCTTTGACAGGGAGAATCCTTTTTGGGCGGATTTTTTTAAATCTCGAAAAGATGAAAGGGAAAGGTAACAAGCAAAACATAAGCGGGAGGGGCTAAATGGCGAAACGAATCGGCAGACAAACCCCGACTCAAGAGGTTGCACTTCCTTTCCGCAAGAGTCTATATAAAGACGCCGTTGCACTGTACGAGCAAACCGGGCAGAAGGCATTGACATGGCAGCAGAAGCTGTTGCGGAGCATCATGGCCCAGAACAAGCAAGGGCTGTGGGTGCATACCAAATACGGCTTCTCGGTGCCGCGCCGAAACGGTAAAAACGAAGTTGTTGCGATGCGCGAACTGTACGCGCTGCAGCAAGGCGAACAGGTGCTACACACCGCGCACCGAACAACAACCAGCCACACGGCCTGGGAGCGGCTTTGCCGGATACTCGATAAGGCTGGTATTGCATACGACTCGCTTCGGGCAACCGGGCGCGAGCGGATCGAGCTGCCGGATACCGGCGGCCGGATAGAATTTCGAACGAGAACAACGGTTGGCGGTCTTGGTGAAGGCTTTGATCTTTTGGTTATCGACGAAGCGCAGGAGTATACAACCGATCAGGAGTCAACGTTACTGTATACCGTTTCGGATAGTGACAATCCGCAAACGCTAATGTGTGGAACCCCACCAACTCCGTTGTCCTCCGGAACGGTATTCACGGGCTTCCGGAATACGATTCTGTCCGGCGGCGGATCCAACGCTGGTTGGGCGGAATGGTCAGTAGAAGAACTGTCGGATGTCTATGACGTTGATCTCTGGTATGAGACTAATCCGTCGCTGGGAATCATTCTCACCGAGCGAGCGGTTAGAGACGAGATCAGGTCTGATCATGAAGATTTTAATATTCAGCGACTGGGCTTGTGGATCCGGTACAACCAGAAATCGGCAATCAGCGCGACCGAGTGGGCGGCGCTACGGGTTGCACGGATGCCGCAGCTGACCGGTAAAATAGCAGTCGGAATAAAGTATGGTAATGATGGCGCGAATGTTGCGATGAGCATTGCCATCAAAACTGCCGGAGGAAAGATATTTATCGAAGCAATCGATTGTCAGTCGGTGCGCAACGGTAACGCCTGGATCCTGGACTTTTTGAGCCGGGCGGATCCTCAAGCGATCGTAATAGATGGTGTTGCGGGACAAAGTTTGCTCGCATCCGAGCTCAAAGACGCGAGAATCAAGCCGGCGCCGATCTTGCCAACGGTGAAAGAAGTCATTACGGCTAACTCAACTTTTGAACAGGCGATTTATCAGGGCACGCTCGCTCATAAGGGGCAGCCGTCGCTGGAACAGGTGGCGAGCAATTGCGAAAAGCGTCCGATCGGCAGTTATGGAGGTTGGGGCTATCGTTCGCAGCTGGAAGACTACGATATAGCGCTATTGGATAGCGTTTTGCTGGCACACTGGGCATGTGTAAACACAAAACCGCCCAGACGGCAAAAGATCCGGTACTGACCGGAGCACAACAAAGGTATGAAGGCGACCGAAAGGTCGCTTTTTTAATACGCAAATTACCGCTCACTGGATAGTGTGAGGCCGCAAAAACGAGGACTGGCTCGACAAAAAGGATAGCGGATAAGGAGACGACATGGACTTAAAAAAGATTTTGGGAAGCGTAGAAAACGCGGACGAGCTGATCCGGCAAATTGAAACGGAGATCGGAAGGGACTACGTGCCGCGCACGGAGTTTAACGACAAAATCGCTGAGGTCAAGAAACTGGAGAAGCAAGTCGGAGAGCTGAACACTAGTCTGCAGGAATCAATGACCAAAGCTCAAGGCCACGCAACGGAAATTGCGAACTTGACCGGTCAGGTAGCCACTCTGGAAAGAGACAAACTGAAAGCGCGGATCGCACGTGAAGTGGGAATCCCGCCCGAGTTGGCTGATCGACTAGCCGGAGACGATGAGACTGCACTCAAAAAGGACGCGGAGTCTCTTGCACAACTAATTACATCACGAAAGCCTTTGCCACCGTTAAAAGAAACAGAACCTCCGGTAGACGATGGTAAAAATGCAGCCTATAGGGCACTGCTAGAAAATATCAATAAAGGAGAATAAAAATGTCAGCAGTTTTATCAAAAGGAAATTTGTTTGATCCGGAGCTTGTCACGGATCTTATAAACAAAGTTAAGGGCAAAAGCGCTCTTGCCATCATGTCGGCTTCAGAGCCGATGCCGTTTAATGGTCTCAAAGAATTCACATTTTCAATGGATTCTGAGATCGATATCGTTGCCGAAAATGCGCCAAAATCTCATGGAGGCATTTCGCTTGCACCACGCACCATTGTCCCCTTTAAAGTTGAATACGGTGCACGAGTCTCAGATGAATTCATGATTGCCGCCGAAGAAATGCAGATCAGCATCCTGAAATCTTTCAACGACGGTTTTGCAAAAAAAGTCGCAAAAGGTCTTGACCTCATGGCCTTTCATGGAATCAATCCGAGAACCGGCTTAGCATCTACTGTTATTGGGTCAAACCACTTTGGTGCGGCGGTTACTCAGTTTGTTACCTATACCTCGTCGGATCCAGATGCGAATATTGAATCTGCTGTCCGTGTAATTGAAGGTTCGGACGGTGAAGTATCTGGTGCGATTTTGAGTTCGATCTTTAGAGCAGCCTTAGCAGACTACAAAGTTAACGGTATTAAGCAGTATCCTGAACTGTCCTGGGGTGGTAATCCCGGAGCAATTAATGGATTGAAGGTCGAAACCACTAAAAATGTATCCCATACAGGGAATAACCGGGCGATTGTTGGCGACTTTAGCGGTGCATTCCGTTGGGGTTATGCCAAGGAAATCCCTCTGGAAGTGATCCAGTATGGCGATCCTGACAATACCGGAAAGGATCTTAAAGGGCATAACCAAGTTTACCTGAGATCTGAGCTTTATCTTGGTTGGGGAATCTTAGATCCGGAGAGTTTTGTGAGAATTGTGGTACCTACGGAAGTTTCTATCAGCTCTGCCACTGCAAACGGAACAAGCGGGTCTACCACTTCAACTAAGATCACTATCACTTTTAATAAAACGGTGTATGGACTGAAAACGGAGCATATTACTCTGGCTGCCGGAACAGGTGATGGGGCAGGTGCGGCCACGGCCGGCGCACTAACTGGATCCGGAACAACCTATGAGCTTGCACTCGAATCCGTTACCACTCAGGGCAATGTCAGTTTGACGATTGCGGATATCGGTGGTTTTGATTTCCCTGCCACGGCTACAACTGTCGCAGTATATAAGAAGTCAACCTAATCGGTAAGCTGACATGCGGTACAGGAATATAAAAACAGGGGCTGTCATTGATAGCCCCTGTCCTATATCTGGCGAATTTTGGACTCTGTACAGAGAACCAGCAACCGAAGCGCAGGAAGCGCCGAAGCCGGTCGATACGGTTGATACGGTCGAAGAGGCCAGGGGCGATGACGGAGTTGTCACCCTGTCCAAGATGACGGTCGCCGCGCTGAAAGCGTTTGCCGCGGATTGCGGTATTGACCTGGGCGGAACAAATAAGAAGGCGGACATCATCGAGGTAATCATGGCGTCCGATGCGGTGGAAGTTGAGTAGGTGATAGTATGGCGAACTTTGCAACGATTGATGATCTGATATCACTGTGGCGCCCGCTAAATCCGGGTGAGGTCGATCGGGCGAATGCTCTGCTTGAAGTGGTCTCTGACTCTCTGCGGGTTGAAGCTGCAAAAGTAGGCGTAGACCTGGACGAGAAGATTGCGGAAAGCCCGTCCTATGCGAGCGTTGTTAAGTCGGTCACCGTCGATGTGGTCGCCAGAACTCTCATGACCTCAACGGACAGCGAGCCGATGATCCAATCTGCGGAATCGGCTTTAGGCTACAGCGTGAGCGGAACTTTTCTGGTTCCCGGCGGCGGTCTCTTTATCAAAAATTCAGAGCTCGCCCGGTTGGGGCTGAAGCGGCAGAGATACGGGGTGATCGATTTTTATGAAAAAGATTAAGGGCATCACAGTAACTCTGATACGCAAACAGCAGACAGGCACGGATCCGTTCGGAGCTCCGATCTATACAGACGTGGAGGTCCCGGTCGATAACGTCCTGGTTGCGCCTACCGCGTCTGACGACGTGGTTAATCAGCTCAACCTGACCGGGCGCAAGGCCGTTTATACGCTGGCAATACCGAAAGGCGATACAAATGTCTGGGAGAACCAGGAGGTGCGCTTCTTTGGGCAGCGCTGGCGCGTGTTCGGCATCCCGCTTGAGGGAATTGAGGAGATGATCCCGCTGGATTGGAACAAGAAGGTGATGGTGGAGCGCTATGAGTAATAAAACACAAGTAGAGCTCAACAAATCCGAAGTTCGGCGATTTCTGCAGTCGGATGATGTGTTGAACATGCTCGAAAAACTTGCCGGGCAAGCAAGGAACGCGCTCGGTGATGGTTACGAGACCAGTCCGTATATCGGACGGAATCGAGCAAATGTGGCTGTGTATGCGGAAAGCAGACAGGCACAGAGCGATAACCTCAAAAACAATACGATTCTGAAAGCGGTTGGAAGTGTGAAGTTGAAATGATCGAAATTATTATTCGCAATTATTTAGTTTCCGCACTCACGGAACCGGTCTACCTTCAGCGTCCAGCATCTGTGCCGCAGCGCTTCGTGCTGATCGAAAAAGTCGGCAGTGGTAGGAATGACGGGCTGCCGTCATCAACCTTTGCGATACAGTCTTATGCTGAAACTTTGTACGAAGCCGCAGCGTTAAACGAACGGGTGAAAGCAACTGTTGATAGGCTGATAAAGCTCGATGAAATCGGCGGAGTTGCGCTCAACAGCGATTACAACTACACCGATACAACAACCAAGGAATTCCGCTATCAGGCGGTCTATGAAATATATCATTACTAGGAGGTAAAAATGGGAAATACAATAAATGTTTCTTACGGTAAACCTAAAATAGGTGGCGCCGTATCATCCGCACCTCTCGGCACAACCTTGCCGATAGACGCACTAGCAACTCTTGATAACAGATTTAAGTCGCTCGGATATATTTCCGAGGATGGTCTGACTAACGCAAACTCTCCTTCATCCGATACCGTCAAGGCTTGGGGTGGCGATGCGGTACTCGCAGTCCAAAACGAAAAACCGGACACGTTCCGCTATACGCTGATTGAGGCGCTCAATGTGGACGTCCTTAAAGAGATCTACGGGGCAAACAATGTATCGGGATCTCTGGATACCGGAATTACTGTCAAAGCAAACAGTGAGCCTCATGAGCTCCACGCGATCGTGGTTGACATGGTAATGGCCGGCGGTGTGCTAAAGCGAATTGTAATCCCCAACGGACAAGTTATCGAAGTTGGGGAAATCAAGTACGACGATAACACGGCGATCGGCTATCAGACAACCATTCAGGCGTTCCCATATTCGGATTGGGATGGCGACACTCATCGCGAATACATTATCCAAGCTAACGCTAGCATCGTGACGTTCTCGGCTGCGCAGATTGGCGGCGTAAGCGGTACCACCGATACCGCTTATATCCAGCTGACCCTCAGCAAAGAAGTTGTTGGGTTGCAGGCGAGTCACATCACGCTGACAGGAGCCACTAAGGGGACACTGACGGGAGCCGGCAAACATTGGTCGCTCGCTATCACCAACCCGACCGAGGGTAACGCCTCCGTCTCCATCGCGGATTTCGGAGGCTACGACTTCCCGTCTGCGCCTGTGTCCGTACCGATCTATGCTGCGGTGTAACGGAGGGCTGATCTATGCTGACCGGTAAAACCAAAACCGGGTTCGAGTTCGAAATCTCCGAGAGCGCGCTTAACAATTATGAGTTGTTTGAGGTGCTCTCGGAGGTGGACTCCAATCCTCTCAAGATGCCGCAGATGGTCAACCTGTTGCTGGGAGAAGAGCAGAAGAAGGCTCTAATGGAGCATCTTCGTACCGAAGACGGAACGGTTCCGATTGATGCGGTATCAAAAGAAATTCTGGATATCTTTAGCAGTGCCAGGCTAAAAAACTCGTAAACCTCGCTCGGCTCGTAAGAGATTACGAAACAGATCTGATTTGTGATCTGGCGGAGACTTACGGCATCCTGGACTATCGCGCCCTGCCTCCGCTTACAGTTGCGGCGCTGGCAGCGGGGCTACGAGAGTCCTCTCGGGTGAGGATGAGATTGAGCGGGCTGTCGGCATCTCCGGATACTTTTTTGCTGGCAGCCATCGTCGACAAGTTGTCGACAATGATTTGGATGCAGACGAGGGACGGTCAACGTGGCACGAATCGACCAGCATCCATTTTGGAGCGACTGATACCAAAACAAGCATCAGACATCAATTCGTTTGCGAGTGGCGAGGAATTTGAACTTGCCCGGCAAAGCATTATTCAAGGCGTGAAAGGAGGTCCTTAGCAATGTCAATGACTCTCGGGAAAGCTTATGTCCAGATTGTGCCTACAACTAAGGATTTGCAGAGAAATCTGACTCAAGAGATGACCCCGGCTGCCAAGCAAGGCGGCGAACGTGCCGGCTCAAACTTCGCGTCTACATTCAAGAAAGTTATCGTCGCTGCGGGTATCGGAAAAGTCATCAAAGACGCGGTTTCCGTCGGCGGTGAGCTCGAGCAGAACCTGGGCGGCACCGAAGCGGTTTTTGGTGAGTTCGCGTCAACAATTCAGGAAACGGCAACCGAAGCTTATCGCAACATGGGCCTGTCGGCTTCTGATTATATGGCTACCGCAAACAAGATGGGCTCTCTGTTTCAGGGGTCCGGCGTTGAGCAACAGCGAGCCTTGCAACTGACATCCGATGCTATGCAGCGTGCCGCTGACGTTGCGTCCGTCATGGGCATTGATACATCAATGGCGATGGAATCCATCGCGGGAGCGGCCAAGGGCAACTTCACCATGATGGATAACTTGGGCGTTGCGATGAACGCTACTACACTCCAGGCTTACGCGCTTGAAAAAGGCATAAATTTTAAATGGAACACTGCCGATAACGCACAAAAAGCCGAAGTCGCAATGCAAATGTTTATGGAGCGAACCACTCAGTATGCCGGCAATTTTGCCCGGGAGTCTGAGGAGACATTCTCCGGTTCGCTCGGCGCGATGAAGGCATCTTTGACAGATCTCTTTGCGGCACTCGCCACGGGGGCAGATTGGGATCGGCCCTTTTACGCTTTTTCAAAATCTATCGTAACCTTTGCAAAGAATCTGGTCCCCATGGTGGTTGACATTGTGAGGGATCTGCCACTTATCATCGTCAACCTTTTTGAAGAGGTTGGAGCCGATCTTTTAAGAGTCGGCATCGATGCTGTTACAGAGCTCGGTAGAGTATGGGGCAAACGGATGCCGGAAATGATTTCTCGTCTTGTTAACGGCCTCTCTACGATGCTGGACGTTTTTCTGGAGAGCTTACCGGACTTTATAGATGCGGGAATAGAGCTTATTGTCGGCATAGCGCAAGGTTTAATTGACGCAATTCCGCTGATAGTAGATAAAATTCCGCTGATCGTTGACAGTCTTTTGGCAGCACTCGCAGCGGCTATCCCTCTGTTGATTGATGCGGGGGTACAACTGTTTACGGCGTTGGTAGATGCCTTACCGGTGATAATCGCCCAGATTGTGGCGGTGATACCCGGAATCATCAAAGGCATTATCGATACACTGATGGACGCCTTACCGCTCATCGTCGAGGCCGGCATTACGCTAATCACAGCCCTGGTCAAGGCGCTGCCGGAGATAATTAAAATTATCGTTGATGTACTGCCGGACATTATCCAGAGCATCATAGATGCGCTATTGGGTGCTTTGCCGCTGATTGTACAGGCAGGATTTACGCTGTTTACAGCGCTGATAGATGCGCTTCCGGAAATTATCACAACCATTGTCGAGGCACTGCCGGATATCATTGAGAGCATTGTCAGTACACTGCTTGATAACCTTCCGCTCATCATTAACACAGGAATCACACTACTGGTGTCGCTGGTCAAGGCATTGCCGACCATTATCGGTAAGATCATCGAAGCAATTCCGCCTATTATGACCAGCTTGGTAAACGAGTTCACAAAGCCGGAGACTCTTGGTCTGATGATCAGTGCCGGTATCGAGCTGTTTATGGCACTGATTCGCGAATTGCCGACAATTTTGCTTGAGCTGGCTAAAGCCGTGCCACAGATCCTGGGGAAACTTCTTGGTGGGCTAGCGGACGGTATAGGAGACTTTGTTGAGGTCGGCAAAAATATGATCAAGGGTATCTGGGAAGGCATCAAAGGCCTAGCCGGGTGGCTTTGGGACAAAGTGTCAGGTTGGGCGACCGACCTGTGGAACGGCTTCACTGGTCTTTTCGGTATTTTTTCTCCGTCAAAGCGCTTTGCTTGGGCCGGCGAAATGATGAGTATAGGTCTTGCCGAAGGCATCGAAGACAACCTGCGTCCGGTCGCAAAAGCGATGGACGCGCTAGAGGCGGAAGCCACTCGCTCATTTGAGTCCAGGTTTTTTATGAACCGCGATGTTATCGGAACGATGGCGGCGGGAGACCTGTCGCTTAGCTCCGGCGTGTCTCATGACCAGGTCGATTACAGCCGACTCAACGCAACGCTGGCCGGGACAGTCATGACGATCATGGACAAGATGCGGCCTGTGGTTGAGCTCGACAAGCGCGAGCTCGGAAGGGTGGTGTATGTACGATGATCAAATATATAGGACGCGGTGGTGAAATCGTTCTTGATCGGCTGCCGTATGTTTTGCGGTTTCACGACTTCCTGGGCTACGAATGGTTTTATACCGAAACACCGCAGCTCGATTTGCGCGGCTCGGCGGTGCACTCGTTCCGTCGTTCGTCCAGGCTGTATATGGCATCTTTAACGGTGGCCGAGCAGCCCGGAAGCGCTCCGCTGCACGAGCTCATCAATCGTTTTGCAAGCATAACCGAGCCGGATATCTTGGCGGAGCAGCCCGGCAAGCTGTATGTGGGCGATGACTATCTGCTCTGCTATATCACCGTCAATAGCAAGGCCGACTTTAATCGGACGGGAAAGCATGTACAGGTGGAGTTGACTATCTTGGCGCCGCACCCGGTATGGTTCCGCACGGCGGAGTTCTCCTACTTCCCCGGCGGCGGAACGCAGACCACAGCCGGCAAAAAATACCCGCTGCAGTACCCCTATAAGTACGCTTTTGACGGCACCGATCAGATGTACGACAACGACCACTATGCTCCGGCACTGGCAAGGATCATCATCTACGGTCACGCCGAAAATCCGCAATTTTCGATTGACGGTCATGTGTATCTGGTCAATGACACAGTACAGTCTGGCGAGCGGATAGAGATCGACCAGCTGGCACGCACTGTCGTTAAGGTTTATGCCAACGGCTCACGCGAAAATATCTTTGGGAAGCGCGGAAAGCAGTATTCGGTGTTTGAGCCGTTACCGCCGGGGAAGCACATGCTGGTCAGCTCGGGAGCCTTCGGTATCGATATTAAGCTGTTCCAGGAGAGGAGTGAGCCGGAATGGAAATCATCCATGCTAATGCCAACCTGGTAGATCTGGCGCAAGTCCGTACACTTAAGCAGTTTGACGCCGTCGCCTCGCTTGTCGATAAAAGCAACTATTACCTGGCGCTTCCCGGACATGAGTGGCAGCGGCTCCAGATAGAAACGGGACATGTGATCTATATCCCCGATTCCGAGTGGGGCGGATACGTAAATCGAATTAAGATCGTCGGCGATCAGGTGGATATCTACGGTGACCTATGGCGGCAGCGGCTGAATAAAAACTTGCTCAAACCGCCATCCGGGCAAGCCTATCTCACCATGACCGGAGCGCCTGAAACGGTAATCCCCGCACTACTGGGCAATCACTTTGGTAGCCTGTACAGCGTCGTAGCCGGCGATATCGCGTCCATGTCGGTGGAAGCACGGTACAGCGAGATAGGACGCACGATCGAACGCAGCCTAAGAGTTGCCGGCGGTCGCCTTGATATAACAATCGGGACTGCTGGCCAGATCAACCTCAAAGCAGCTGAGATCACTGACTGGTCGGACGCCTACGAGATCAACGAGGACTACGGCGTTATCTTTACTTTTGACGTAGATTTGTCCGGAGCGATCAATCATGTCATCGCGCTCGGTTCCGGTGAGCTTGAAAACCGCCGCGTAATCGAAGCGTGGCTGCTGCCTAATGGCGAAATCACGTATAACGCCAGTCACCCGAATCGACCGACCGGAGTTAATGAGACCACATATAAGCTTGATTATCCCAATGCCGAAGACGACAAGCAGCTGCAGGACGGCATTGTTAAGGCTTTCACGGAAGCCAAAAACGGGATCAAAACCGAGATCAATCTCTCCGCAGCGCAGCTGTTTGACCTTGAAATCGGCGACTTGATCGCCAGTCGTAACCGTCTGACAGGCCTATACGCTAAGCAGACGATAACGGAAAAAATATTAAGAGTATCGGCGGAAGGAATCCCCACCGTCCGATACACGAGTAAGGAGTAACAAAATGAGCCAAAGACCTATACATATAGACCTCGCACCGACCGATGCGGCCAACATCAATGCCGAAGATGACGCCTTCTGGATCGCCGGTATGCTGGGTGCAACCGGTAACGCGGTAAGCGGCATTTTACCGATTGGTGGGCGTATGGCAATCAGCAAGACAAGCGACAACGAAGTCGTGCTGCAGTCCGGAGCCTTTGCAATGCAGGGTTTTGTGATCTCAATTCCCGATGCCGAGTCCTTCACGATCGCTTCTGGTGTTCAGGGCAAGAAACGCCTTGATCTGATTGTTGCTGAGTACATCAAAGGTACCCCGCGCAGCAGTTATCAGCTCAAAGTTGTACAGGGCACGCAGGGCGACGACTATGTTACACCGTCACTTACCACGCAGGACCTGCACGCCGGCGGCACAACGCGCCAGGAAGCGATTGCGCAGGTGAAGCTCAACGGTATCGATATCGTTGAACAGACGATCGTAACGACCACATTTAAGGGGTTGACGGATCTCTTCGCCTCAATCCAACCGGCGGCCCTGCTAACTGCAATCAAAACTGTTGACGGTGCCGGCTCGGGCCTAGATGCCGATTTGCTTGACGGGAAGCACGGATCATACTATGCAACAACATCTCACAACCACGACACCGTCTACCTGGGCATCAATGCTCAGGCTGCCGACAGCGCCAAGCTGGCCGGGTATTCCGCGCAAGAAGGCAGCGAAGGAAACACCATCGTCAAGCGCTCATCTGCCGGAAACGTATACGCAACAAGTTTCAACGAAGGCGGCACGTGGCTATACGAAAAGTACCTTGGCAAGACAGCTCAGGCTACCGACAGCGCCAAGCTTAATGGTCAGGCTGCGAGCTATTATGCGGTAGCTACGCATAACCACGACTCCGTCTACCTGGGCATCAATGCTCAGGCTGCCGACAGTGCCAAGCTGGGGGGTCAGCTTCCAAACGCTTTTGCCCCGGCAAACATTCTCGGAACTTTCTCTAATCGTGTGTGGATGAATGCCTGGCCTGCTCCTGCCAGTAGTGGCCCAGAAAGCGACCTTGCAGATATAACAAATAGTTGCTTTTACTTTGGATACGCAAGCAACAAAAGTGGGTATCCGTCGGCCTATGGCAGCATATTCGGTTTTAGATTTAATCAAAACAGTTGGAAATACAGCTGGCAAATATTTTCATCCTCACAGGGAGCGCTATATTTACGTAGGGGGCTTAGTGCTACCGAGTGGAGCCCATGGAGCCAAATCTGCGATATGGCTAATACACCGCCGACACTATACGGCACCGGTAACCCGCCGTCATCGCTCCTACCTGGTCAGATCTATATCCAGTACTAAGGGGGTGACTCATGGCAGATATTGCACAGACTTATCAACTAAGCGGGGTATCGAGTGTCTGCGTGGTTACCTATGAGCTATACGACGAGGGCGACAGCGTCCGCATAAAAGCCAAAGTCGTCAATCAGCTTGGCGGGTCCTCGTGGATCGGCACCGGATACGAGGTACGTCTCAAGCTCACGGTGGGCACCACATCGACAGAAGTCATCGCCAAGGATACGCAAACCAGCTGGTCGCAGCCTAACCACTACACAACGTATCTTGAGGTAACGGTGCCGAAAACGGAAAGTCCGGTGCGAAACGCGCAAATCAGGCAGTGGTATACCGGCAGCTCCAACTGGCAATTCGACAGCGGGATGCAGTCTGACGGCGTCTCCGGGTTACCAATCCTCTCCGGTATGGGGTGGATCGGCGATGCTAACGGCGTGCCGCGGCGGGGACAGCTGTGGGGAGCAGATGCCAATGGCGTCCCTCGAAAAGCAAAAGCGGTCTATGTCGGTGATGCTAACGGCGTGCCGAGAAAGGCTAAATAAAAAAGGAGACTAACAATGGCAAAAGTACCGATCTACTGCCTTGCCTACAAGGACACGGCAGAAAACACACGGGTGATCGACTGGTCGCTCATCAAAGGCGAGCCGCTACACCCGGTCACAAAAGCGGCCGGGCAACCGGGAATCCTGGAGGAGATGCGGAAAAAGCCCGACAAGGACTACAACCGCGCCTACTGGGGGCACGACGGAGCGGATCTGACCAAGACACACCGGGCACCGATTTACGCCATGCTGGCGGGAGACGTGGTCAACGTGGAGACGGATCACCCGAGCCGCGGCAAGCTGGTCGAGATCAGCAACGGGCGGTCGTTTGTGCGGCTCCAACACCTCGATAGCGTCACCGTCCGCAAGGGTGACAAGGTCACGCCGGACACGCAGATCGGCACGCAGGGGAGTACCGGCAAGTCGTCCGGATCACACCTACACGTGTCGGTGTACGTAGATGATCGACTCAAGGATCCGCTCTGGTACATCACAGGCGATAAGCCGTGGCCCGGCGCGGACGAATACGAGAAAAAAAAGAAAGCAGGTAGAACAATGACAATCGAAACACAGAGGGTGAATCTCCCGACGATGGGAGCAGGCGGAAAACAGGTTGAGGTAGACGTGGAGTTTGCCGGAAAATACCATTTACCGCCGACGGTGATACCGTATCCGATCACGAGCGTGACGGATGAGACACGGGCGAAGGTGGGTGTCCACCAGATCACGGAGACGGGTTGCACGATATACGCGCAACGTCCGGACGATGAGTGGGATACCGTTGTCCAACTGTTGATAGTGGGATAGTAGGGAGGTAGGCCTATGGCGGGCGAGATTGGATTATTAGTGGCGGGGATTGCTACTTGGGTAGGCATAGTAGTCGCGCTCATAGGCAATTTGGCAAAAGCTAAAAAGTGGGGCATGAGTCGCGCGGAACGCGAACTTGCGTTGCAGAAATTGATAAATAACGCATATCGGATTGACGAATGTGACGGAAAATTCGCGGAAGTTAACGAGCAAGTGGAAAAAACATCTAAACAAGTGCAGTCGCTAGCGGTAACGGTAGAAGGATTAAGCCGGAAACAAGCAGAAATGGAGGCGGTCGTGAATCAGCATACAGAAGACATCAAAGATTCCCGGTTTCAGCGCTATCTACAGACGGACAGCATGTTTGCGGTTCTTGACGTGTTGCGCGGTGAACATGCGGATAATGCGGCGGTAAAAAAGGCGCATGACCGTCTAGACAAGTATATGCGGCGGAAAGCGCATCGACTCGATCAGTTAGAATTAGAGGACGAAGAAAATGAATTATAAAATCAACTGGCGACAAAAGTTTTCCAGCAGTAAATTTTGGAGCCTGTTGGTAGTCGTGTTTATGTCAACAGTCGCTCGCTTTATCAGCGGCGACCTTGCGACACGGATTGCCACTACCATAACGCGATTCGGAGCACTGGTTATCTACATCTTATCGGAGTCCACGGTCGACGCTGCGAGAGCAGCTGCGGGCGAGTGGCACGATGGCCCGATCAGCTGGCGGCAAAAACTCAGTAGCCGCAAGCTATGGGCCTTGTTGGATGCGCTGATAGCCGGAGCCATTGATGGGCTGGTTAGTCCGGAGACCGTGACACAGATCCTGTCGGCAGTCGGAGCGCTTGGCGCTATGGTCGCCTATTTTGTGGGCGACGTTAAGATCAACACCGCGCGCCTTGAGGTAACGCAGGCTCCCACACCGTCTACCGATCTGGATACCTGCGCGATCGGCTTCGAGATGCCGGAGACCGAGGACGAGGACACAGACATAGAGTAAGCGCGACGCTTACGCAATAGGCCGCTCGGGGGTTCGCCTCCGGGCGGTTTTTTTGTGTCAAACTTCGGCAAGTCCTACAAGTTCTTTGGTTGAAAATTGACGCTGTACTACACCCGCCGCCGCGAGTATTTGCGAGACAGTCTTTTTTGGGAGCACTTTAATCTTGTCTCGAAGCCATATAGACTGCTTCGTCGTTATAGCTGTCATCCGGAGTACCTTGACCATAGAATCACGAGCATCGCAAAAGACAGTTGTCAAGGCATACCCTTTATCTTCAGGGATCTCCTCTTCCGGAGTTATTTCCACTATCAGCGGACAATCCATCCAATACCGATCGCCGTACTTGATAAGCACATATATCACGCCGCCGATCTCAACGAAATTCACTGATACTGCCCCTTCTTTGTGTGACTGGATCTCCTCATCAGTTGGTGATTCGTATGTAACAATTACAACCAAACCGGAGCTGTCAAAACGGCAAGAGACACCTTCGGCAACTCGGGCCGGGTACCCGCTGTAATATTCGCCTACCTTTAGTGCTCGCATTCTACTCGTCCTCCTCGATCAAATCTGACGGATTACATTGTAACGCTTCGGCCAGCTTGCGTAAACTCTTAAAACTGGGTTTGCGCTTCCCTGATTCCCAACGACTGATGGACATACTGGCGCTCTTGGTTGTATATCCAATGGCGTTGGCCAGTTCTTCTTGTGTCATCAGGAGTTCTTCCCGACGTTTCCTAATCTTGCTTTTCTTGCTCATATTTAGATATATACTCCTCCCAAGATTTACTAAATTCATGTCCTGCGAACGCAGCCGTTATACCACTTATTTGCTTCAATCGCAAAACTTCATCAAATTCCATTCCAAGCTTCTTGCAGATCTCTTCATCAGACCATCCCTCGCGGACAAGGTCAAGCACAATATCGGACATTCCTCTGATTTGGTGAGTGCCCCTTGCTCGATTATGCCGTATTGTTGATGCGATCCTGTTGTCAATGCTTTTATCAATCACAGTACAGGGAACAGCATCAAGGTGGAAATATTCTTTTGCACAACGCCAGCGATGGAACCCGTCTACGATAATGTATTTGTCCCGTTCCTTGTCGTGATATACAACAATAGGTTGCGTATATCCGTCTTCTTCTATAGAGAGTTTAAGGAGCCGCATCTCAGGCGGGGCAACGACATTCGGATTGTAATCGTTGGCTTCGATTTTATCTAGCGGGATCATCCGCACGTTTAGTACCGGGAATTTAATCATTATTCAACTCCTTTGCTACTCGCCGAAGAGATGCAGTGTCGGCATCCTTGGCATAGATCAGATTTGCATATTTCTCTTTAAGTTCAAACATTCGCGCGACGTCGTTTTTTGTCTGGCTGAAAGATAACCGGCTCATCCAAAAGTCGTTTTTCTCAATCGCCCGGGCAATCCGCCGCCAGCTCGCAGTTTTCTTCGCGGCCTCTTCTTTAAGATCGGCCTCCTCCGGGATCTCCGACACGTTTACGCCTTCATGCGCCTCATGCCAGGCCAGGAAGGTTTTTATCTTCTCTGTGTAGTGGTCCCGGAGTTCCGGGGCAGCTATGCCGATTGTTTCAAGCAGAAATACCGCATATTGTTCCCAGGTCATGTGTTTTGGCTTCTCTGTGCGCATGTTGCCGAGCAGGCTACTTCTTGCGTATATGTTGCCAAAGTTTACACCATGGACTCTTTCTAAGACCCGGTTCCATGTCTCTGGTTCAAGCGCTCGAAATTGGTCCAGCCCGTTCCGCTGGTCGTCTCCGTACGGTTGACAAAGACGCTGCTCATGGATTGACAGTCCGTTCTTATACATCAGCTCGTAAATCTGGTTGAATATTAGGTTATAACGACCGACAGCGATCCAGATATCTTCAGTAGCCCAGTCGTACATGGGGTAAAAATTGACAACACCTGTATTTTCTCCGCCGTCCTTGACGTAGGTAGTCCATGCGTACCCGTTCCAGGGTTCTTTGGTCTTTGAGATAATCGTCCGAAATCGGTTGAGACTCTCATCCGACCGGATGCCGATGCCGGCGGCGGATAAGCCGTTATTTTCAGCGTACCACTTGGTAAAATCAAGGGTAAAATGCTCAAACTCCATACCGTGCCGGAAGAACGGGAAGATGTTAGAGTCCTCATTGATAGCCCAGGATGGCATATCTCGAACCCAGTGCTTTCTATCTTCCTTATTCCAGCAAATCCACTTCGGTTGGATCACGGAAACGGCATTCCGTAAAGAGATTGGCAAAGCAACCCAAAAAAAAGTGTTGGTCACATCCTTGACGGCTTCTTTGAGCTCCATAAGATGGTCGATCGTTGCTCGGTACTGAGCCTCCAGGTCAATAAACAGGATATCGAATTTTGCGCCTACCTCCCGTGCCACTTGAGCGGCCAGCTGTAGCATGACGGAACTGTCCTTGCCGCCTGAGACGCTAAAATATACGTGTTCAAAACTCGTCAGGATCGTTTGTAATCGGTCGAGAGCTGCATCGTAGACGCTGATATCTTTGTATATCTTCATAATGCTTCTCCTTTGACCAGTTTTCGCGCCTGCTCCACGGATAAATTCGATTTGAAAAACCTTAATAAATCTTCCTTGCGCATCAAGCATTTTACGATATTTTCATCGACATAAGCCGCCGGCTCAATGTTGTGCTTTTCTATCATCCGAGCAAACTGATCTGTATTCTCCAAAAAGTAGTTTAATCTTTCGCCCACATTTTTAATGATATCAGCGCGGATTGTCTCTGCCCAAGCAATCTGCTTCGGGCTTCCGGTCAGCGGCGGGAGATCTAGCCCTGCTACTTGCTCCCGTGCTTCTTCCAGTCTTTTTTGTTTCTGACACTCAAAGCAAAGTTGCTCAGCTTGCCTTGACTCCCATTCTTCCATGTCGGTGATCTTGTAATTGACCAAAACCCTTTCGGTATGTCCACATGATCTTGTTGCTGTTACGTATTTTGCCATTTTTTGTGTCTCCTTCATGTTCATAAGTAAGGCGGAGCGGAGCCCCGCCCCGCTCCTATTAATGATTTACGCGATAAGTTTTTTCCGCTTCGTGCTTTCTCGCTCGCAGGTTTGCGAGATCTTCAATCTCGGCCATTGTCGGGTTGTCGTAGCGCCCGAAGGGATGTTGCCCTATAGTGAGGACCTCGACAATATTGGCGTCGTTGTACCTTTTGAAGTATGTCAGACTCGTAAAAGAATCACCCCAAACTTCGCCTGTCAGTACGTTGAGATTTACGCGCCATGCCAGGTGCCGGTTATTTTTAATTTCGCCGACTACTTTTTTTATGCCGGAGTACCGGAAGCGGATCTCAGACCACTTGGCCGCGTCCTGATCGTATCTGTAGAGCCTTGACGGCCTCGCCCAGTTGACAAGTCCTTTCGGGATCCCGAACATCTCTCCTTCTCCGTCATACTCCCACCCGATAGCATAGATGTACAAATCATCGTCGTTGTCGGTTGCCACCCATAAAACACAAGGCTCCTTACGTTCCGTAAAATTTTCGAGTCTCATCCGAGCAAGCCGAGGCAGGGCAACTTCCGGTGGGGTAAGCCCCTTCGCCCAAGCGATATGTTTGTCGCGCTGTCTCTGCTCTATCTGGTACTCCGAGCGGAAAGGGTCTCCCTGTAAGCTGAAGCAACGATTGAAGCAGAAAAAGCGATCCCGGACTTTTAGCGTCGCCTCATACCTGGCTTCGTTTTCATCCCAAATTCTCTTTGTTATGTCTGTTAGTGCCGCCATTTTTGTGTCTCTCCTTTTTCCTAAGGGCTTTCTTGGCCCTCTTTCTAGCCTTATTATAGCCTCTCTCTAGCCTTTTAGTCAAGCACTTTTTCCTTTAATTTCGCACTATTTTCGCGATTTCCCGAAATTCGTCAATATGCACAAGCCATTTGTGCAATTTGTCAATAGGTTTGTCGATTGATAAAATGCCCGGCACACGGTAGAATGGTCCGGTAACAATGCGGCTGTGGAGCTGTTGCCTTGAGGCCGCAAAATGGTGCGGATTTGGCGCGGATCCGATTTAACTGACCTGGGAACGTCACCGCGAGCAGGTGACGAGAAGCAAGGGAAACCATAGCGTTACGAGCGTGATTAACGAGGCGCAAAAAATCAGGTTATGATTCGTAATCAGCAGGTCGCCGGTTCGAATCCGGCCAGCAGCTCCAGAATGAAACGTCCATAAATAGTGGGCGTTTTTTCTTTGTTTATGCGTGTTTCGTTCGCTTTAGTGGAGTTCGCTTTTGTGTATCTCTTTTTTATTTGGCGCGGATTTTGGCGCGAAATTATCAATGTCGCATGACTATAGGACATCCGCGAGGATCTCCTGCGCCTTGTCATAGTCCGCCGGGGTTATCTCAACGTAGTAGTTAAGCGTTACATTGATATCGCCGTGACCCATGAGTGTTTGTAATGACTTCGGCGGCAGGTGCGGGGCGACGGTGGACGCGAATGTGTGCCGGAAGTCGTATAGTCTTATCTTTGGCCCGTCTATCCGTTCGAGGGCACACCGGACGGCGTTATATGATGGTTCGCCGCTCTCCGCCGGAAAAAGCCACTTGTCGGTTACGGGTATAGAGTCGAGCACGTCCTGTAGCTTCGGCGTGATCGGGATCGTCCGGTATGCGTTAGGCGTTTTTAGTGCGCCTTCTCCGTCGGCGGTGTAGGCTCTTTGTATTCTCAGCCCTTCCGGCGTGATATCTTGCCACTGTAGCCCTAGCCCTTCCGACGGCCGCAATCCGGTCAACCGAAGCAGCTCAAAATAAGGATAGTATTTGGAATTCTTGGCCGCTTCCCGGAATTTCTCCATTTCCTCCGGAGTGATATACCTGCTCTCCGCTTTCTTGTTTTGTCGCGGAAATTTCAGCCGGAGCCCGAGGCACGGGTTCTCCGCTTTTGCGCCGAGTACGTTGATCGCCCAGCTGTAGGTGCGACTGACCGCGGCTCTCACCTTGCCGACGGTGGATCTGCTGTAGCCCTTCCGGATCAGTTGATTCAGGAGTCGGTGTATATCCTGCCGGGTAATTTCGGAGATTGCCCGCCCGCCCAAGGGAGCGCGAACGAATCGGTTATAAGCGTAGTCCGTCACGCGCTTATCGGACGCGGAGCAGGCGGCTTGCTGGTATTTCTCCTGCCACAGCGTAAAGGCTTCGTTAAGCGTCAGGCGACTGTTGGACGTACCGGCGGCGGCCTCCATGCGGTCAACGCGGCGGCGGAAGTCCGCGAGAGTCTCCCCCTTGCGTGATTTGGCGTGGTGGCGGTGGCCGTCGATGATAAAACTATAGGAGTACCGCCCATCGCCTAGCTTGTGGATCCTATTTTTCGGCATCGTTGCCCTCCGTCAGCTGTCAGGATCGTCATTCCATCGCCGGGCAAGTTCGCACAGTCGCTCCGAATATCGAGCCTCAAAATCGTTTAGCCTGGCTATGGACAACGAATCATACAGGCCGAAGCCGGCGGTTATGTCATACCAGGAGAAATCCTCTTCCAGTCGGTCGAGTATGTACTCGTCCGGGAGATAGAAATGCGACGCGAACACATCCGCATCAAACTCAAGCGGCCGCGACAGGCTCCACGCGATACGCGACGTGCTAAGCGTGATCCGGGATTGCTCCGTGTGTGATAGGACGACATGCCCTAGTTCGTGGTAGCCGGTTACGGTCTGTTGAAAGTCGTCGAGGCGGTTATTGATGATAATAACCGGGCGGCCTCCGATGACGTTAGACATGCCCCGGACGCGGCCAAGCGGGAGATACAGCAACGCAATACCCCTGTCGCGGCATATCCGCCCTATATCACGGGTTCCGTGTTCTTCGATGATGGCCCGGGCTTTGTCGTGTACCGTAGTCACTCTAGACTATGCCTCCGGCTCCGGAAACTGTACGATAAATTTTTCGGAAAATATATCTGCTTGTCCGTTAATTCTTGTTGCGTCCTCTCTGGATAGATTATCGTTCTTTGTCGCCTCTATATACATATCCCGCAACTGATTGCCTGCTTCTTTCGCGTCGTCGCTACTCTTGATATAGGAGTTGATTATTTGTGAGACTGTTTTTTCCTCGAGAGGAC
>JAAZIX010000175.1 GCA_012800655.1 Clostridiaceae bacterium
ATTCCTTCCGGAATATTATGTATCGTGATGGCGATGATAAAGAGCCAGATTTTGGACAGGGAAGTATTGACCGCGCCTTCGTGGTGTTTGTTCAGGAGATGTTCGTGCGGCGAGAAGTGGTCGACCAAGTCGATCAAGAGCGCGCCGACGATGATACCGACGGCGGTTACGAGGACGGCGACCGCCGTACCACCGCCGTATTCGATGCTGGGCAGGATCAGGGAGAAGGCGGTGGCGGCCAGCATGACGCCGGCGGCGAAGCCCAGCAACGCGTCCAGCCATTTGCGGCTGATTGAGCGGGTAAAGAAGACGGGGACCGCGCCGAGCGCCGTCGTGATCCCGGGCATAAGCAGACCCAGGGCGATGATTAAATCCTTACTCATTCGATTTGCCTCTCTGACGGGTTTCTTATGCGGGCAAGTATACACTACCGCCGTATTTTAAATAAAGAGAGCCCGGTACGGATTTTATATTCTTAAACTTGTTAAGCTCCCGCAGTGCGTTTAAAAGACTTTTGACTATTTCATCTTATCCTGCGATTATTCCTCGATTACAAAATTTCATTTTTTGTGATTCTGTCGAGAGGAATTTCACGGACAGAATAAGTCTCATCGGTTTTGCCGAGGCTGACGGCACAACAAGGAACAAAATTTTCAGGGAGATTCAATTCTTCGATTATGTCCTGTTTATTAGAAATAGCCGCTATGGCACCCCAGATATAACAAGCCCCCAGTCCGAGTTCCGTCGCTGCCAGAACCATATTATGCACAACGATGGCGGCATTTGAAAAAGGTATATTTCCAAGGAATTTATTGTCAGGATCAGATGTTCTGCTTGATACAAGAATAAGCGTAGGTGCATTATAAAGCGGATGTCTATTCGGGTCACCGAACATTTCAGCGGCAGCAACATCAATCTTGTTTAACAATTCAGGGTTCTGAATTACGGTAAGATGCATATTTTCATATTTACCCAAACCGATCGGTGCTGCATTAGCCGATTTCAGGATTACTTCCAACTCCTCGGCTGTGATTTGCTCACCAGTGTATGATCTTACGGATTTACGGCTGAATAGTGTGTCAAATGTGTTCATTAAATTACCTCCAAATTAATACTCGGTTACTCAGTTGATAACCTGTTGTCAGATTTATTTTTTTATTATTTATATTATACTCTAAACTCTGAGATGATGCTGAGGTCAAAAGTAACGCAACCAACGCAACTGCCCACGCCGGAAATAAGGGGGATGAAATTATCACAGACTAATAACACTAATAACAACGCCATCCTTGTTAAGCTCCTGCTTGCCAGGATGCGAAGTGCCGTGATACAATCCCTGACGGAATTTATACGGGGTGCGTCAAAACCTGTGGTCGGAAATATTTAACCGATTGCGTGTGCCCCGGTCGAATAACAGGAGGATATATGGCAGTTATTTCGATGAAACAATTATTGGAGGCGGGTACGCACTTCGGTCATCAGACCAAACGCTGGAACCCCAAGATGGCTGAGTACATCTTTATGGAACGTAACGGGATCTATATTATAGATCTCCAGAAGACGGTCAAAAAGTTGGAAGAGGCCTATTTATTTGTTCGCGATTTGGCGGCGCGCGGCGGGTCGGTGTTGTTCGTCGGCACGAAGAAGCAGGCACAAGATTCAATCGTGGAAGAGGCCGAGCGTTGCGGCATGCATTATGTCACTAACCGCTGGCTGGGCGGCACTTTGACCAATTGGCAGACGATCAACAAGCGCATCGCTTACATGATGGATCTTGAACGCATGGAAGTGGACGGAAGTTTCGACGTTCTGCCTAAGAAAGAGGCGGCCAATCTGCGTCTCGAGCGCGAGAAGCTTCAGAAGAATCTGAACGGTATTCGCCAGATGAGACGTTTGCCGGATTGCATTTTCGTTGTCGATCCGCGCAAAGAGTACCTGGCGGTGCATGAGGCGAAAATTCTGGGGATTCCGATTGTCGCGATCGTCGACACGAATTGCGACCCCACGGATATCGACTTTGTTATTCCCGGCAATGACGACGCTATTCGTTCGGTAAAACTGATCGCCGGACGGATTGCCGATGCGGTGATCGAGGGTCGTCAGGGATTCCAAGATACTCCCGCTCCCGAACCGACTATGGCCGAGGCGCTCAGCCATGCGGATTATATGTCTCCGTCGCTCGGGTCGAGTAAATACGACGAAGACGACGAGGAATAGGCAGTCAGCGGCGTAAATGCTTCGATGCGATAAAAAGATAATTAAACCTAATTGTAAGGAGAAATTGGAGGATACAATGTCAGGTACGGATGTAGTTAGATTAGTGAGAGAGCTCCGTGAGAGAACCGGCGCCGGAATGATGGATTGCAAAAAGGCTTTGTTGGAACATGACAATGACATCGAAAAGGCCGTCGCCTGGCTCCGCGAGAAGGGTATGGCCGGAACGGCGAAAAAATCCGGACGCGTGACTTCGGAAGGTATTATTGCCACTTATGTTCACCCCGGCAACAATCTGGGAGTTTTGGTTGAAGTCAATATTGAGACCGATTTTGCCGCCCGCAATGAGGACTTTATCGAATTCGCCCGCGATTGCGCTATGCAGATTGCGGCAATGAACGCGAAGTGGGTCAAAAGAGAGGATGTCCCTGCCGAAGCAATCGAAGCGGAGAGAGACATTGTGCGTCGTCAGGCGCTTAATGAAGGTAAGCCGGAAAGAATTGTCGACAGAATCGTTGAGGGTCGGATGAGCAAGTTCTACACGGAGAATTGTTTGATGGAGCAACCTTTTGTTAAGGATGAGTCCAAGACGATGGAGGAACTGCGCAAGGAACTCAGTGCCCGTCTCGGCGAGAACATCGTGGTGCGTCGTTTCGTGCGTTATCAGTTAGGCGAGGGCCTCGAGAAAAGACAGGATGATTTTGCCGCCGAGGTCGCAAATATGGCTGGTGTTTAGAAGAACGAAGCGCCCGAGACCGGGCGCTTTTTTCAAGGTCTGAGGGAGACATAAGGAGGGTAAATTCCGTGAGCAACATCAAACCAAGTTATAAGCGTGTTTTGTTAAAACTTTCCGGCGAGGCGCTCGCCGGAAAGCAAAAAATCGGTCTCAATGCGGAAGTTATGGCGGAAATCGCCCAGGTGGTCAAACGGATCAAGGAATTGGGAGTTGAATTGGGGATTGTGGTCGGCGGCGGGAACTTCTGGCGCGGGCGCAGCTCCGGCAACATGGACCGCGTGACCGCCGATCATATCGGCATGCTGGCGACAACCATGAACGCCCTGGCTTTGGCCGATGCGCTGGATCAGGCGGGGGTAGAAAACCGGGTGATGAGCGCTCTGGAGATGAGGCAGATTGCCGAGACTTTCATTCGCAAGCGCGCTCTGCGCCATCTGGAAAAGGGCAGGGTGATTATCTTCGCCGGCGGCACCGGATGTCCGTACTTTTCCACCGATACGGCGGCGGCGCTGCGGGCGGCCGAAATCGGCGCCGAGGTGGTCTTTAAAGCGACGAATGTCGATGGCGTGTATGACAGCGACCCCAACGAGAATCCCGATGCCAGATATTACAGCAGGATATCTTTCGAGGAGATGTTGATCAAGGAATTGAAAGTTATGGACGGGGCGGCGACGGTACTCTGCCGCGACAACAATATCAAGATCGCCGTATTTAACATGGATAATTACGAAAATATCCTCCGCGTTATAAAGGGAGAGGCGCTGGGAACAGTCATCTCCTAGAACGCGCGGGTAAAAAGTGGTAAAATAGCCACATTGAATCGTAAGTGTACTTAATCGGAGGAGGAGGAGCATAATTATGGCCTACGAATTTACGGACAGCAGTTATGACGATTATGTTGAGCGGATGAAAAAAAGTGCCGACGCGTTGCGGGATAATCTCAACACGATTCGTGCCGGTCGGGCCAACCCGAGAATTTTGGATCGCATAACGGCGGAGTATTACGGGGTGCAGACTCCGATTAATCAGATGGCGGCGATTGCCGTTCCCGAGGCGCGCATGATGACAATTACGCCTTGGGATCCCACTGCTCTGCGTGCAATTGAACGTGCCCTGCAAATGTCGGATCTGGGGATAAATCCGATTGTCGACGGCAAAATGATTCGTTTGACTTTTCCGCCCCTGACGGAAGAAAGGCGCAGGGATCTGGTGCGCCAGACCCAGAAGTACGGAGAAGAGGCGCGGATTGCGATTCGCAATATTCGCCGTGACGCCATAGATGATTTCCGCAAGCTTGAGAAGAACCGCGAAATTTCGGAAGACCAGATGTATATGGTCATTGACGATGTGCAAAAGATAACCGACAAGGCAATTGCCGAAATTGATGAGATAACGGCTGCCAAGGAAGAAGAATTGATGGCTATCTGATGAAAGGCTTTTTGGGCTGGCGCCGGCGCAAGCTTGCGGCCGGTGCCGATCTGCAGGACATTCCACTCGAGGCTCGCCCGGAGCATGTCGCCATAATCATGGACGGCAACGGGCGTTGGGCGCGTAAGCGACTGATGCCGCGCAGTTACGGGCATCGCCACGGTGCGGATAATCTGCGAACGATAACTTCCGCCGCTGCCGATCTGGGGGTAAAGTATCTGACGGTCTATGCCTTTTCGACCGAGAATTGGTCGCGTCCCAGGGAAGAGGTTGATGCGCTGATGCGCTTGGTGATTGAATTTTGTCGCAACCTCGACAAGGAAATGGAACGCGAGGGGGTTCGCCTACGCTTTATCGGCCGACGCGATAATCTGCCGCCGGAAGTCTTAACGACCATTGAGGAAACAGAGCAACGCTCCAGTATGCGCAAGCGAATTCAGCTGATTGTTGCCTTGAATTACGGCGGTCGTGACGAGCTGGTTCAGGCGACCCGTGCCCTGGCGAAGGCTACATGTGCCGGAGAAATTGATCTGGATACGGTCAATGAGAACAGTCTTGCCGGTTTCACATATATGCCGGATGTACCTGACCCGGATCTTCTGATCAGAACGGGCGGAGAACAGAGATTGTCGAACTTCCTGCTTTGGCAGTCGGCGTATACGGAGTTCATTTTTACGCCGGTGCTGTGGCCGGATTTTCGCGCTGAGGATTTGACTGCCGCGGTTCGTGACTTTGCCGGACGGCAGAGGCGTTTCGGCGGACACAAGTGAGTGAGGAGAGAAATATGACAGAGGATTTACAACTCCAAACAGAGAGTGGGCCCGATAACGAAGCTCCGACTCCGTCAGTGTCGGATACGCGCCCGGTTCGGGAGAGGCGACCGGAAAACAGAAAAATGCAGAATAGGCAAAGAGTAATTACCGCCTTTATTTTTGCGGGAGCGGTCATTGTAGTCATGTTGCCGTCGATTTGGCTGAACTGGCTGCCTCTGTTGATGTTCGCCTTTGTGAGCGTTGTGGCGGGACAGGAATTGTACGCCGTGACCAAATTGCGCTTTCCGCGTTTGAATATGGGTATGAGTATGCCGTGGCGCTTCCTGTTTTTGGTGCCGCTGTTTATCGCCCTGAGCTATCCGGAAACGGCGCGTTGGTACAGTCTATGGAGCTGCCCGGATGCCTTTAACCCCTCCTGGTATCAGCAGGCGGTCTGGCTGACCGGACTCAGTCTTGGCCTGGTTTTGATTGCGGCTCTGCTCTATTACATGGTTTCCACCGTTGTATGGATGATAATTCGCGGCCCGGGGGTTCTTCCGGATGCGATTGCCGCGGCGAGCGCAGGTCTTTATGTCGGACTGCCGATGGCAATCGGAACTATATTCCTCTTTGCCGTTCCGAACGGCTTTCTCTGGCTGGTTTTCGCGTTGGTTATGCCCTGGCTTACAGATATAGCCGCCTATTATTCCGGACACTTTTTCGGGCGGCGGCATATTCTGCCCGGCATAAGCCGCAATAAGACCCTGGCGGGAGTGATCGGCGGTCTGATCGGCGGCGTGCTGACGGGAGCGCTGTTCATGCTGCTTCTGATGCGCGGCGAGGCGCCGTGCCGTCCGGGAGCGGGGACGAATCTGCTCTGCGGAGCGCTGTTCGGTCTGATTACATCTTTGATGGCACAGTTCGGCGACTGGTTCGCTTCGGGG
>JAAZIX010000176.1 GCA_012800655.1 Clostridiaceae bacterium
AGTAAAGAAACAGTGCGACGATGTGGCACAACCACACATATAAGGAGGGCAAAATGACGAAAATTTCCATGAACGAAAAGACACGGCAGTATCTGGCGGAGACGCACAAGTGGACCCAAGAGGAGCTGGACAGGTGCCTGCGCTTCTGGCTCAATCACGGCGCAGATCGACAGCACGGCGGGATGTACACCTGCCTGGATCGGACCGGACAGCTATATTCAACTGACAAGAGCGTCTGGATGCAGGGACGGACGGCGTGGACCTTCTCATATCTTTGTAATATTTACGGGGAGCGCGAAGAATGGCGGGCGACGGCGGAGAGTTGTCTGGATTTCCTGGAGCGGCATTGCTTCAATCCCAAAGTGCCGAGCCGCCTGCTCTTTACGGTGACGGGCGACGGTCGGCCGTTGCGTCAGCGCCGCTATCACGCGTCCGAGAGCTTCTACGCGATGGCCAACGCCGAATACTATCTCCTGACCGGGAAGCCGGAGCGCCTTGAGCGGGCCCGCCGAGCCTACAATCTGATCTGGGATCTGAACCACGGCGCGCCGGATCCGACCGGCCTGGGTCCGAAGACGGAGCCCGAGACTCGCCAAATGCGCGCGCTGGGCAGCCCGATGATCTACCTGAACCTAACCGCCGTGATGCGCCGCGCCGATTCCGACCCCGCCGCCAACGAGATCTATTCGAGCCGCGCCGCCGAATGCGTCCGCGACATCGTCACCTACCACTATCGCCCCGACCTGAAATGCACTCTCGAAGCTGTCGGTCTCAACGGCGAGTTCTACGATAAGTTCTCCGCCGGGCGGGTGGTGAACCCCGGGCACAGCATCGAATGCGCCTGGTTTATGATGGAAGAGGCGAATCGCATCGGGGACGGACAGCTTTACGAGACGGCGGAGAATATATTGAAGGACGCTTATGAGCTGGGCTGGGACAAAGAGTTCGGCGGTCTGCTGTATATGGTCGATATGATGGGTTGGCCGCCCGAGCCTTATGAGCACGATATGAAGCTGTGGTGGCCGCACAATGAGACTCTGATCGCCGCGCTGATGGCCTATCGCGATACCGGCAAGGCGGAGTATCTGGAGATGTTCGAGGAGACGCTGACTTATTCGCAGCGGGTGTTCTCCGATCCGGAGTATGGGGAGTGGTTCGGCTATTTGCGCCGCGACGGACGGCCGACCGAGCCGCCGAGCAAGGGCACTATATATAAAGGACCCTTCCATCTGCCGCGGATGCTGATTATTGTCGAACAGATAATTGCGGAGTTGCTGAACGCGTAGCGGTTGTGCGCGTGTCGCGCCGTGACGTCGAGCGGGGTGCGTAGTCCCTGTGGCGGGGCTGTGAAGCGGTGGGGTTGTATGCGCAACTAGTGGAATTGCCGCGGTTCCTGGCGAAAACTCCGGAAGTGCAACTGCCGCATGTACAACCGGCGAAATTGCCGCTACCGCGGGCAAAAGCACTGAAAGCACACAATTTGCCGAGCGAAGGGAGACGGAAATGCGCAGAACAATTGAGTACGAGGTGGACCTTGCCGTAATCGGCGGAGGTTTGGCCGGGCTATGTGCCGCGGTACAGGCGGCGCGCCTGGGCTGTAAAGTACTACTTATGCAGGATCGACCGATGCCGGGCGGCAATGCTTCATCGGAAGTGCGGATGTGGCCGCGCGGTTGTCCGGAGCGCGACCTGCAGGAGACCGGTCTGATTGAGGAACTGTTCTGCGAGAACATGTGGCGCAATCCGACGCGCAATTATTCGCTCTGGGACAGTGTCATGTACGGCATGGCGCGGAACGAGCCGAACCTGACTTTGTTATTGAACACCACCTGCATCGACGGGGAGCGTGAATTGATCGGTCACTTGCCGCTACCGCCGCAATTCGGCCGCGGCGAAACGGCGCATCTTCCAGGTGTCGGCCCGGGCGCGGATCTCCTCGTTGCCGCCGCAACCAACCCCACCCCTATACCTCAATATCGTCTCGTTTCCGTAACCGGCTGGCAACTTACCACTTACAGCTATCATCGTGTCAAAGCCCGCTACTTCGCCGACTGTTCCGGCGACAGCGTATTGGCCGAGCTGAGCGGCGCACTTTACCGGGTCGGACGCGAAGCCGCCGACGAGTTCAATGAGAACCTTGCCCCGCCGCAGACTGACCGCAAGACGATGGGCAACAGCATTATTCTGAATGCCCGGGAGACGGATCGGAACTCGACCTTTGAACCGCCGGCTTGGGCGGAAAAATATCCTGACGAGAGCCGCTTCAACCATCGCGAACACGATATGCGCGAACCGACTCTGAATTATTGGTGGATCGAGCTGGGCGGCGACCGCGATACTCTGACCGATGCCGAGGACTTGCGTGACGAATTGCTGGCTACGACTCTTGGGGTTTGGGATCATATTAAAAATCACGGCGCCGACTCGGGAGCCTCGGTTGCGTGCGCAGTTAGCGGAACCGCCGCGACCGTGGGCAAATTTGTAGAAAACGCACCGAACCAGGGTGCTTTCGCCGTTGACCCGCTGGCGATCCATAATGCCGACAAATTCGAACTTGATTGGCTGGGCTTTCTGCCCGGCAAGCGCGAGAGCCGCCGCTACGTCGGTCCGCTAACGCTCACACAGTCCGACCTGCAAGAGCCGCGCTGTTTCCCCGATGAAATCTCCCACGGCGGCTGGCCGCTCGACGACCACCATCCGGGCGGTTTCACCCACCCCGGCAATCCCAACCATAACGGACCGGTACGGGCTCCCTACGGAATCC
>JAAZIX010000177.1 GCA_012800655.1 Clostridiaceae bacterium
ACCGGCAAAAGTAAGAGTGTTTCGGTGCCGGAACAGCTTGGCGGTTTGACCGTCACCGGCATTGGCGAGTGGGCATTTGCGGATTGCGCTTCACTTGAGTCGATCAAGATCCCGTCCTCGGTCACCGGCATGGGGCATTACGTGTTTTATGGCTGCGACTCGCTAAAGACCATACATTTCGGCGGAACGGAAGCGCAGTGGGACAAGATGCAGGTGGATACTACTTTGGGCACCGATGCCGAAATTTTGTTCGGCGGCAAGTAGCGCGACGATTTTTCGTTGCGACGGCGGAATCCGATCCGCAAATCCGATCCGCTGTATTAGCGTACTTGAGATAAGTAGCGAAATGCGCTATACTACCCGATGGTAATTGAGGGAACGCCCGGATTGCCATTGCTTGAATAATAGAAAGAAGGAAGATTATTAGATGGCTATTAGAGTAGGAATTAACGGTTTCGGAAGAATCGGACGGCTGGTGCTCAGCGCGATTTGTGATCAGGGCTTATTGGGTAAGGAGATAGAGGTTGTTGCCGTAGCGGATATAACGACGGATGCGGATTATTTTGCTTACCAGATGAAGTATGACTCTACGCAGGGACGGTTCCGTCATCAGCTTGAGACGGCCAAGAGTAGCCCGGATATGGATACCAATGATGTTCTCGTAGTTCAGGGACAGCGCATTCAGTGCATTATGGCTCAGCGCAGTCCGGCAGACTTGCCCTGGGGTGAGCTGGGTGTGGACTATGTGATTGAGGCCACCGGCCTGTTTACGAAGCTTGAAGACGCGAAGAAGCATATCGATGCCGGCGCTAAGAAGGTAATTATTTCCGCCCCCGGTAAGGGTGGCGTCAAGACGCTGGTGTATGGTGTCAATGAGGATGAGTACGATCCCGAGGCGCATGACGTAGTGTCCAATGCCTCTTGTACCACCAACTGCCTCGCGCCGGTGGTATATGTTCTACTCAAAGAAGGTGTCGGTGTCGAGACCGGCCTGATGACCACCATACATGCTTATACGGCGACCCAGCGCACGGTTGACGGGCCTTCTCTGAAGGACTGGCGCGGCGGAAGGGCGGCGGCGATCAATATCATTCCCTCGACCACCGGTGCGGCGAGAGCGGTCGGCGAAGTTCTGCCCACGACGAAAGGCAAGTTGACCGGTATGTCGTTCCGTATTCCGGTTCCGACCGGATCGGTTGTGGATTTGACCTTCCGCACAGAGAGAGACACCTCGATTGAAGAGATTGACGGTCTGATGAAGAAGGCCAGCGAAACGTATCTGAAGGATATCCTGGGCTACTGCACCGACCCGATCGTCTCCACGGACATCATTCACGATCCGCGTTCTTCGATCTATGATTCTCAGGCTACGCTCCAGAACAATTTGCCCGGAGAGAAGCGCTTCTTCAAGGTCGTTTCCTGGTATGACAACGAGTGGGGTTACTCAAACCGTACCGTTGACATTCTCCGTTACATGGCCGAGTGGGACGGGAAGTAATAGTCTCGACACCAGCTTCGCAAATATAATTTATCCGAATCGCGCCGGACTGAAATTCCGGCGCGATTTTGTGTATAATAGAGACATCAGCACAAAGCTAATCAAGAGGTAATTCTGATGAGTAATGTAAATTCAAATCCTTCCACCGAAACTTTGTACATCGTTATGCCGGCATATAATGAAGCAGAGAATTTACCGCATGTTATCGGTCGCTGGTACAATTGCCTGCGCTTGGCGGGACCCGACAGCCGTTTGGTGATTCTTGATGACGGTAGCCGCGACAATACGCCCGAGATCATGGGCGAATTGACGGAGCTGTATCCGCAATTGCGCTACGAGCGCAGGGAGAACGCCGGTCACGGTACCGCCTGTCTGCGCGTCTACCGCCTGGCGCTACAAGAGGGCGCGGATTGGGTTTTCCAGACCGATTCGGACGATCAGACGGATCCGGAGGAATTCCAAACTTTCTGGGAGGCTCGCGAGAATTATGATTTTGTGATCGGCAATCGTCGGGGACGGCAGGACGGTTGGTCGCGAGTGCTGGTTACCAATGTATTGCGCCTGGTGGTGCGGCTGAGACTCAGAGCTTCGGTGCCGGATGCCAACTGCCCTTTCCGCCTGATGCGTGCCGAGGCGCTGGCGAAATGCCTGGAGACGATACCGGAGGAATTTTTCCTCTCCAACGTGCTGATCTCGGCCACGGCGGTGCGGCGCAAGTTCCGAATTGCCTGGCTTCCGATTACTTTCGCACCGCGTCGGCGCGGAAAAAACTCAATCAATATTCCGCGGATTTTCCGGATCGGTCGCCGTTCTTGGCGCGAACTGGGACAGGCGCGACGTCAGTTCGATTTGGCTCTGGCGCGCGAGGCCGGGGATTAGCATACACAGCTGAAAGGATGGCTTAATATGAATTATTACCCCGATATACCGCGGGGCGAGTTATTGATTGCCGCGCAGATGTATACGATTCGTGAGCAGATCAAAACTCCCGACGAAATTTGGCGAGCCTTGGTGAAGCTGAAGGAGATCGGCTATACGGCTATTCAAGTTTCCGGAATGGGTGAAATAGATCCGCAACTTTTTGCCGAATATACTGAGGAGTTAGGATTGCGGGTTGTCGTTACCCATGTAAATCCGAATTTGCTGCTGGAGAATCCGAATGCGATTATCGAGCAACATAAACTGTGGAATTGTCCCATAGTCGGGATCGGAGGGGCGTGGCAATGGCTCGGACAACCGGGAGTGAGGTACACTACAACCGATTATGATTCCGTCTGTGAGATGCTGAACAGAGTAGGCGAGACTCTGCGGGCAGCCGGCCTGGGTTTTGCCTATCATAACCATCATTTCGAATTCCGCCGTCTGCCGAACGGACAGAGCGGTATGGAATATATATTGGAGCGGGTTCCGGCGGAGAATATGGCGCTGATTGCGGATCTGTACTGGTTGCAGGTTGCCGGAGTTTTGGTGGAGCAGTTCATTCGTGAACATCATGAGCGGATCGCTCTGGTGCATTTCAAGGATTTGTTGATCGATGACAATAATCAGCAGATCTTTACCGAAATCGGGCAGGGGAATATGGACTATCGGTTGCTGGCGAGCCTGTGCAAGGAGTACGGGATCAAGGTAGCGGCCGTTGAACAGGACATTTGCCGGCGTGACCCGATGGAATCGCTGGCGATGAGTTACGATTATCTCCAGTCTTTGGAGGAATAATCCACATCGATAATGCGAGGACACTGCGTCCTCTTAGAAGGAAGTGACAATATGAATATAAATGTAGTGGGTAAAGGCACCAAGGTAACGAATCGCTTTCGCGAGCGCGTGGAGAAAAAGTTGGCCAAGTTTGAGCGCTACTTCGGCGACAAGGCGGACTTCCAGGTAAAGGTCGTGCCCGAGGGTAACAGCATCTGTGTGGAGCTGACGCTGCGGGTGAACGGCACATTGCATCGCGCCGAGACATTGGCCGCTGATCCAATGACGGCTTTTGACGAGGCTTTGGACATTGTCGAGCGCCAGATCCGTCGCTATAAGACGCGTATCGAGCGCCACAATCACTCATATTCTTATCTCAGGGATTACCTGCGGGAGCAGCAGGCGGAGCAGGATGCGGAGGCTCTGGATGATACGGCGAAGGAGGATGACAGTTCGATCGTCAAGCGCAAGACCTTCACTCTGACGCCGATGACTCCGGATGAGGCGACACTGCAGATGGAGATGTTGAATCACAGCTTCCACGTATTCCTGAATTCGGATACGAATTTGGTTTCGGTTGTCTACAAGCGCCATGACGGCGATTACGGTCTGTTGGAGCCGGAGTATTAATTTGTGACTAAAAGCAGGCAAACAAACCATGTTTTACCGGAGGCCGGTGGTGATTCCCGGCCTTCGATTTTGGCGGCGGATCTGTTTGAGAAACAGTTCGGTTCGCTCATGCCGCCCGCGGATGCCGAAGCGGCCGAAGATCTGCTGATCGGGCTGAATCCCGAACAGCGCGAGGCTGTGCTCCATACTGAGGGACCGCTACTGGTTCTGGCCGGAGCCGGTTCCGGCAAAACCCGGGTTATCACTCATCGGATCGCGCGCCTCGTTGTCGCCCACGGCGTGCGGCCTTGGCATATTCTGGCGATTACCTTTACGAACAAGGCGGCGCGCGAAATGCGCGAGCGCATCGAGAATCTAATCGGCGATCGGGCGGCCGGCATGTGGGTCGGTACCTTCCACTCGATGATGGCGCGGGTTCTGCGCCTGCACCCGCGAGAGGCGGGGATCCGCCCGGACTTTACGATCCTGGATGCTGACGACGCGCAGAGTACGGTGCGCAATATTCTCAAGGAGTGGAATCGCCTGGACGCGGTGGAATCGCCGCGGCAGGTGACGGATTTCATCAGCCGAGCGAAGAACCGTTTGCTCGATGCCGATACGGTGGCCAAACAAGCGGAAAAATCCCGTCTGCCGCAGGCGGATCTGTATTCGAAAGTATATCTGGAGTATGAACGCCTGCTTCGTCAAAATAACGCCGTAGACTTTGACGATCTGCTGATGTTGCCGGTACAGATGTTCCGAAAATATCCGAGCGTATTGGCGGCTTTCCGCCGACGTTTTCGCTATATCCATGTCGATGAGTATCAGGATACGAATGAAGCGCAGTACATGCTGATCAGTCTCCTGGCCGGCGAGCATCGCAATCTGTGTGTGGTCGGCGATGACGATCAGTCGATCTACGGCTTTCGCGGGGCGAATGTCAATAATATTTTGAATTTTGAGAAGCAGTTCCCCGACGCGAAGGTGATTCGCCTGGAGCAGAATTATCGTTCGACGGGGAATATTTTGGCGGCGGCCAACGCCGTGATCGCGAATAACAAGTCGCGAAAGCCGAAGAAGCTGTGGACCGAGCATCCGGACGGGGATCGTATAACGCTGTTCTGCGGCGATGACCACCAGGCCGAAGCGCGTTATATCACGGGTGAGATTCGCCGACTGATTTTGACCGATCATACAAAGCAGTTTTCCGACTTTGCGATCCTTTATCGAATTAACGCGCTGTCGCGTTCTTTGGAGACGGCGCTCCTGGCGGCCAATATTCCTTTCAGTATTTACGGCGGTCTGCGCTTCTACGATCGGCGCGAAATCCGCGACGTCGTGGCCTGGCTCCGCCTTATTCATAATGACAACGATGAAATGTCCTTTGTCCGGGCGGTGGGTATGCCGCGCCGCGGGATCGGGGATCAGACGTTGCAGCGCGTTCAGGAACTGTCGGCGGCGAACGGTATCTCAGCGCTTGAGGTCTGCCGTCGCGCCGACACATGGCCGGAACTGCGCAATATGGCCGGTCGTCTGCAGGGCTTTGCGACCATCATCGACGGACTGCGGGAAGAACTGCGCGAAGCTTCGTCGCTGGCGGACTTTGTCTCCACCGTTCAGGAGCGGAGCGGACTGAATGACGCGATTCTGAAGGAGATGGAGCGCGACCCTTTGCGCGGTCAGGAACGTCTGGAGAATATGCGCGAGTTGCTGTCCGACGTAAGTGAGTTCCTAGATTCGCCGTTGCCGCCGGATCTCGTCGAGCAGGTGCTGGCCGAATATGCACGGCAGTATGCCGAAGCCGTCGCGGCCGAGGACGGTGCGGTCTCTGAGGAAAATGCGGTTTTTGCGGCGAGCCATGTCGCGAATATGCCGGATCGCGGCGCAATTATTGAGATGATTGCCGGACAGACCGTGGCCGAGACATTTGCCGATAACAGCCGTCTCTTGGGGGCCTGGCTGGAGCGTGCGGCTCTGTACAGTGACAGTGACAAAGACTCCGAGGAGTCACCCAAGGTTAAGCTTATGACGATACACAGCGCCAAAGGCCTGGAGTTCGATACGGTCTTCCTGGTCGGTGCCGAAGAGGGGATTTTTCCCTCGTGGAAATCTATAGGCAGCCCCGAAGATTTGGAGGAGGAACGCCGCCTGGCCTATGTGGCGATGACCCGCGCCGAACGACGACTTTACATAACGCATACGGACAGCCGCATGCTCTACGGCAAGACGGAAGGACGGGTGCCCTCGCGCTTTTTGAACGAGTTGCCGACGGAGTGCGTAGATGAGATCATGCCGTCCGTATCCTACCTGTCCGGGCGGGGCGGACGCCGCGATGCGAGCACCCCGGCAGGGAGTTTCCGTCGTCGACGCGAGGCGGTTTCGATTCAACCTGCCACTGGGGCTGGTACGCCGCATGTTCGCGAAGCTATGGGGCTCGGTGTGACGCGTTCCGCCGGTGTTTTCGCCCGACCTACGGACTCGGATGAGTTTCTGAAAGCCGATCAGGTTAAAAAAGGCGACCGCGTGCGTCATCCGGCTCGTGGAGCGGGAACGATTTTGGACTGCCAACCGGTTGCCGACGACATGGTACTGAAGATCAAATTCGATAGTCAGAAGGAAGATGAACCGCCGGCCAGGCTACTATTGCGTAGTGCGCGACTAACCAGAAATTGAATTTCGGAAATAAGGGTGGTCAACCTAATATATTTGACATTTCTATAAAAGTATACCTAACAAGGCTTTTACTGTGGTAGAATCAAGAGCGATCGATTTAGGGATCAATCGATGGAAAGAGGGGCGCTGCTATGAGCGTACCAATGAGGAGTATCCTGTGCTTTGAGCACAGAGAGCACGTTGTTTTTTTGAACACTTTGTCCGGTGTTCTGCGTACCAGTCAATCAGTAAGCTTAGGAGATGCGGTATGCATCTGTCGTCCGGCTATAAGCCAAGTTGCTAAGATTTATGAGCGATTGTTGTTTGCGGCTGCGAGGGGAGAGGAATCATGAGAAAATACAGCAAGTTTCTTCTCATATCTTTCGTATTACTTCTGTTTGCGATGTCATTCTTCATAGGTATTTGGGCGGCGAGATACCGATTAGGCGCTTCAGAAAGCGGTGATGTGCGGGCAATAACTCATGTGCGATTCGAAACGGATACGGGTGTCTCGGGTGCAATGGAGTTGCCGAAAACCCTAAGACGGATTGCGCCGAGAACCTCCTTCATTCTGAATACGAAGTTCACCGCCGGCCCGGGAGAAATGCTCATTATTAAATCGGTCTTTTCGCCCATGGAAATATTTATAAACGGAGAGTTGACATGGGAATACGGACAGGCGGGTAGTTATATTCCCTTTCTCAACGATCCTCCCACCGCTCTCCTGTCGGTTCCGCTTCCCCTTGAAGGAGGGGAGATTTCTTTGCGTATCCATTTACGGTCGCCCACGCAAAGAATGACACTTGTTCTTCCGGTCATCCGTGTGGGAAGACCCGCTGCGCTTATGCAACTACAGTTCACGCAGGACGGTTTTATTTTTATTTTTTCGTTACTCCTGATCGCCTTGGGGTTTATCTTTATCGTGGTTTCGCTTCGCTTTATACGGGGAATTCCCTCCGCCGCTTCATTTTTATGGTCGGGATTGTTGTACCTTGCGACGGGTTCATGGGGTTTTGGAGAATGCGACCTGACGGTTCTTCTTTTACCCTATCCGTCGCTGTTGTATGCCATGTCTTATCTCGGCCTCTTTTTTCTCGCCATTCCGCTGTTGCGCTTTAGTCTCTTGGTGGCTCAGCCAAAGAGCAGGTTACCTGCGCGGTTGATGTTGTGGTTGCATGGAATTTCCATCTGCGTCGTTATCTGGTTGCAACTTTCGTCGCGAGCGGATTTTACCAAAACCCTTTATTGGTTCCTCCTCATTACCCCCTTAAGCTTTCTGATATTTACGATCTCAATCCTACGGAAATGGCGGGACATTCAGCGCCCGCTCGTAAAACTTCTCTTAAGCAGTATTCTGTTTTTGGTTGTCCTTTCATTAGTGGAACTGCTTAATTACGAATTGCGTTTCGTTCCGGTTACCGCGCTGTTCTTCGAAATTGGTTTGCTCGGATTTCTATTGTTGCTGACGGTCGTAAGCGGTTATTATATGCAGGATTCCATGCGTACCGCCGCAGAAAAGGAGCAGTTGGCGTTTCAGATGAAGGCAGTGAGCCAGCAACTAACCCTCCAGCGTATACAGTTTCAAAAAATCGCCGAGAGTGATGCGGAGGTCAAATCTCAACGGCACGATCTGCGCCACCACCTCGCGGTTCTGCGGGAGCTTCATGAACAAAATGACCGGGAGAAGTTGGGGCACTATTTGGAGGCCGTAAATGCGAATATCCCCTCCGGCAGAGGACCGACTCTATGCGATAACTATGCGGTAAACGCTGTTGCCTCCCACTACGCCGATATGGCCGAGCGGATGGGGGCGGAAGTTTCTATGAATCTGTTTGTCCCGGCTGAACTGCCCACCGAATTAGAGTGTGACCTGTGCGTTATTATCGGCAATCTCATGGAAAACGCAGTCGAGGCCTGTGCCCGCATGACAAAAGACCATCGTTTTGTTCGTGTGGCCAGTCATTTGCGGCACGGAATTCTTACTATTGTTGTGGACAATAGCTTCGAGGAACCCCCTCGTAAAAAGGATGGCGTCTTCCTCTCCTCCAAACGTGAAGAAGAAGGCATCGGCCTGACCTCTGTACTGGCCGTGGCGAAAAGACACGGCGGCAACGCACAGTTCGAATGGAAGGACGGTGTTTTTCAGGCTTCGGCATATGTCCGGTTGGATTCAGCTCTCTCGCATGAGGCATCCCTTCCTCCTCTGATTTATAGCAATGTGTCGTGAGTTGAAAAATAATTGGCGCAATAAAAAAAGGCATCCTGTTTTTGCTGAGAACAAGATGCCTTTTTTGGATCTGTAATTACGACTTCATCTTGCTGTTTTCTTTCTGCTAAATTCTCTTATCATTTCATTCTATCAGCAACCAGGTATGCACCGATTGCTGACAATGGAAACATTGAATTTGGGATATACTCTTGCACTTTTTTAAAATATCCATCATGCTGCATAATATCAACAATCGCCTTTCGAAGCGGATTTTTACCACTAACAATCACTGTCATTTCAGGATCTACGCAAAGTGC
>JAAZIX010000178.1 GCA_012800655.1 Clostridiaceae bacterium
ACAACTATGAGCGCACGATCGGTAATCTGCAAACCAAACGGCCTTCGTCCGAGATGAATAACAACGGCGTGGACCCCTCGGATTACGGTAAGGCCTATACAATCACGCCCTACTCTATTATACAGGGTGGCTTCGTTTTAACTCCCGAAGCCGGTCTTAAAATCTCCGCAGGCGAGAGCATCAGCCTGACGATGTTTGACGGTACTTCTCCGGAAACGGTCAAGATGACGGTTGCTACCGGGATGCACGGAGTAAACCGAGTCGACTACTATTTGACTAAGCATGCGACCAACGAAAACAAAATCCACATCATGCCTAACTCCAATGTCCGTTCGGGCATTATCATTAACCGAAGTGCGAATTCTCCCCATGTAAACGAATTTTTTACGGACAGCACGGCTATTACCGGCCACAGCAAATATTCCGGCGCCCTGGTTTCGGTACGCAAGGCCGCGGATGGCACGGTCTTTAAGGAAGCCAATTCCGCCGCGACACCAGAAACATTTGTTGCCGAAGGTGCAACTTATTCGGGCACAAATGCCGGTTATCTCTTTACCCTGGACATACCCGCGGGCGTCGAAATCAAAAAGGACATGGCTCTGCGCTTCTCCAACGCGGCCGCAGGCTATTTCCGGTCCGTTCCATCCACCTATAGAGCCCAGGCCGTTGTTACCTTTGATAAGAACGACGGATCCGGAACGTTAGTTCAGCGAATCGTGCCGATTAATCGACGTACCTATGACGAAGCCGGCTATGTGCCCAACGGCTTTACCGGTGCCAATATTCTCTGGCTGGATTCGCTCGGGAATGTCGCGGCCGCCGATGCGACGGACAAATACCTTTCGGACTATGAGGGTAGGCCGATTACGGATACCACGAGTTGGGGATATACGATGAGACAGTTCCATAGCGCACCCGGGCCCCGTGCGGGATATACCTTCCTGGGCTGGTCCACCAAGCCGGTGGAGTCCATGGGCGCGGCGACTTTTGCCGCGCTGCCGGAACTTGACGATGTCTCCGGCTGGAACGAGAGTAACAATTACAAGTTCACGGCAACCTCCCCTGTCGATGCGAGTCGAACCGTCTACGCAGTGTGGGAGAAGGATCTGGATACGGTTGATATCGTCCTCCACAACAATAACGGCGGAGCGGATGTTACCCATACGGTATCGCTCCCCCTGGCAAGCATCACCGGCGGCAATACCGGACAGCTGACGGCCTATCTCGGTAAGGAGGGGAATGTCCTCTTCGACGCCGGCTTTGCGAAAGAAAGTGCTTACTTTGTCGGCTGGTCCAAAGTGCCTACTGTTCCGGATGGAACTTTGGTTCACCAGCTTTATACGAACGGCAGTAAGGTCATGCGGGACGCGGAGGGTCTGAAGCTGCAGCTGAATGAAGTTCCGGCGGATACTCCTACTCATACGAATGACTGGCAGGTCATGACCACACAGCTTGTCAACAACAACGGAACCGCCACCGTGCATCTCTACGCCCAATATAAGCCGCTGGTGAGGATGAGGGCGACCAAAAACTGGTACGGCTTGGATGAGAAAGAGATTTACGAGGGAAATCCTTCAGGGTATACAGGTACGCCGGATCCGGCGCACTTTCCCAATTCCGATGTCGCCATGGTGCTTTTGCGGACCACGGAGGGCAAGACGCTCGATCCCAACAAGTATGAGATTCTCCCGAGCTTTTATAAGCAGGGAACGGACGGTGTCGAGTGGGAATGGCCGCTCCAGGAGGGGCATGACGCCAACGGGCGCAAGTATTCCTACCTGATGACGGAGTTCAACGCTCAGCCGGGCGGGCATACGCCGGAAGCGATCATCGAGCACTTCTACAACAAGAGGACCTGGTCATCTCTGTACATTACCATGATCGGACAGAGCGATCTGCTGTCGAAGTATACGGCGATCAGACTCACGAGCGGGGGCGAGACGAAGTCCTATATGGCGGTGGCGACAAGCAACCAGCCGACGGCGGTTCAAACCGTAAAGGAAACGGAAGACTATGTCTTCAACCTGAAGAACTTTGAGGTCGATATTTTGCCGCCGATAATTCATCGTGTTCAGGAGAATCATACCGAAATCATTATCGACAGTCCGACGGACGGCGCCAAGTATCTATACCTGCGACTCAGCGATACGGCGCCCCCGGTCTCGTTCAGCAGGAGCGACCAAAATGAGTGGTCTTCGAATGACAATGATGTAAAAATAGCGCAGGCAGACGGTAAGCTGACCATTTCTTCCAATACGGGTACGCCCTTTAATTTCATCGACAGAGCGGAGGAGAGAGTCTACGCGCTCTTTACCGTTGACAATAATGATCCGGATATCGGCGACATCGACAAATACGCTTGGCGGGAAATCCAGCCCTACGGCCCGCTTCCGCTTCTCGAGGAGGTCAAGCAGGAGCCGCATATCAAGGACACAGACGGTAATATCGCTCACAATGTGATTTCCGCCAAGATTCCCGCCGGATCCTATGCCGGCGCGGACTATACCCTGGGCTACATGGAGGGAGCGGAATTTGTCCCGATCACGGATAACGACGGGAACCCGATTACCGTCAAGCCCGATGCCACCGAAAAGCTGACCTTCAATGTGCCGACAGGGAAGCTGCTTGATGGCAGAACGTACACTATTCGCGGCGTGGATCCGGCCGAGACCTTTGAGGATACTTATTTTGGCGGACCGACCGTGGATCTGACCGCTCCGGTAATTATCGCGACAGACATCGACCTGGAAACCGGCGAGCCGATCAGCTCTGCGGATGGTCGGATAGAGATTAACGATCTCAAAGCGACCCTCAGCTATAAAGTCACAAAAGGCGGCGTTGAAGCACCCCTGCCCGAAGGAATTACTTTTGCTTTTGATCCCGCCACGGGTAAAGGAGAATTCTCCGGCCGAACGGCGGAGGTTCTCGACCCGACTCTGTGCGGTGAATACACTATAACCGTAAGCGCAACGGATATATACGGGAACGTAGGAACGGAAACTATCACATTAAGACTTACGCAGAAGGCGACGACGCCCAATATTATCAGTATTACGCAGAGATACAATGATCCGGACGGCAATGTCTCGCTCACGGTCAAGGGCCAAGAAGGCGCGTTCATCGTGCTTTTCGGAAAGGACGGCGAAGGAAACTTCTATACGGTGTTTGTTAACGGAATTTCCGAAACCCAGCTTGGAACAGGGGGTGAGAGCAACTATGTCATGTCTCAGGCGGATGTCAGCCGTTTCTACGGTCAAAAGATCTATATGACGCAGAAGCAGATGATGCCGGATCAGTTGCCGTCGAATAAGGTCGACGGCACGGAAGTCATAGATCTGCCCGGGAATAAGAAGGTTGCTACCGGAGGCGCTATCGTAGTTGATAACGATCCGCCGACACCCCTGCAGTTGATCCAGCCCGTGGCCGGAACCAATCTCCTGAAGATAACGAATGTTTCCGCCGACGAGAATCTCCCCGATGTCGAGGATATCGATAAGATTGTCCTCAAGGTCGGTAACAATCCTCCCTGCAATCTGACGCGTCAGTATAATGCGCAAGGCAAGCCGACGGGGGTATGGACCTGCGACCAGGGCCATGACTTTTTGGAGACAGAAGAAAAAGTCACGGTTATAGTTGATCCCAATACCGGCGCAACAGAAACAAAGAAGGTCGGCGTGTTGAACTTCAGACTCGCGGGAGGGGCGACGTTCTCTGGATACCAGGTCATAACGGCGACTTATTACGACTATCTGGGCAACGCCTCGGCGCCCGTAACCACATCGGTTCCCAAGTTGCCGGATCCGATACCTCCCTACGATATGACGGCTGTTAATAACAGTAAGTATCATCCGAACGAGACGACTGTTAAAGGAAAGGCGGATCCGGGAGCGGAGGTTTCCATAACAGTCGGCGGAACAACCTATAAGGCGATTGTTGATGATGTCGGAGAATTTACTCTGGGGATTCCCAAGCAGCCTGTCGGTACGGAACTTACGGTAACGTCCACGCTTAATACCTATACAAGAAGTGGTACGGTCACCGTTACAAATGCTCAGGCGGATGACTATGAGCCGACTGCAACTCCCATTGAAAAACAATACGGACAAGCCACAACAATCACGGAAGTACTCGACGCGGTTGAGGTAGAGGATTATCCGGCAAACGCGACGGAGCGGCCGATAGCCACCCTTGATGAGGGTGCCGTATTACCGGATGGCAGCACATTAGGCGAATATTTAGTCCCGGTTGTTGTAACGTACCCCGACGGAACAACCGACAAAGTCAAAGTGACTGTGATGGTTGTGGACAGCGAAGTGCCGAATATCGTGGCAGAAAACGCGACAGTTGTTGAAGGCCGGACGATCACTCCGATCCCGATAACCGTTACGGACAATGTCGCCGTCGGCGAAGTTTCCGTGACGGGGTTGCCGGCGGGTCTGACCTACAACGCGACAACAAAGCAAATCGAAGGAACACCGACCGAAATAACGGACTGGGACGACACGAATGCTCCCAACTATGAGGAGGAGAGGACCTTCACTGTAACAATTACGGCGAAGGATTCCTCCGAAAACGTTGCCACAAAGGAAATCACTATCACTGTCCTAAGGGACACGGACGGAGACGGAGTGCCCGATGTCACAGATACGGACGATGACGGCGACGGCTATTCGGATGCGGATGAAATCGCCGCGGGTGCTAACCCGAAGGATGCGAACTCCATACCGGGTTCGATTATCGTACCTATGGGCCAAGTAAACATCACGCCCGCAGAACAAGAGGTCGTGGAAGGGGCAGCCATAGTAGTGATCGATATTGATGTTCCCGAGACATCCACGGTGACGGTAAACATTCCCGAAGGTTGCGGACTGACTTACGATGAAGCCACCAGGCAGATCACGGGTACGCCGACAGTGACTGACTGGGGCGCCGACGAAAAGGTTCGAGTGATCGAAATCGTTGTAACGGTTGTCGACGCACAAGGCGCAACCGTTGTAAAAACGATCGAAATCACGGTATACAGAGACTCTGACGGCGACGGAATCCCGGACGTTGACGAAACCGATGTGGATCCGACGGATGATTCGGACATCCCCGCAACCGGTGAGTCTGCAAGGAGAGACATGATCTCGATGACGGTGTTCATTCTGTTGGGTCTCATGGCCGCCGTGCTCGTTATTATTCTGGAGAGAAGGAAAGCGGAGGAAGACGAGTAACGGGCATGTGAGCAACTAGCTGAAGAGGCGGCATTGATGATTTTGTCAGTGCCGTCTTTTTTGTGTGTGGGTTAGGCGAGTGCGGACGCTGTCTTTATATAGCTTTCCTGCAAAAGTCATAGGACTTTCCGTACTTCTGACTGCAAAAGTCATAGGAGTTTCCGTGTAAAAACATGCAAAAGTCATAGGACTTATGCTATAATGTCCTCGGAGGTGCCTATGAAACGCATGATTTTAGCTGAATTAGCTTCTTGGAGAGACAAGTCCGACCGGAAGCCGCTTCTTCTAACGGGCGTTCGTCAGTGTGGCAAAACTTATATTCTCCAAAAGTTCGGTCGGGAATATTTTGATGATGTAGCCTACGTTAATCTCGAGCGCAATCCGGAAATCGGCCGGGTATTCGAGCAGAATTTCGATCCGCAGCGAATCATTGACGAATTAGGCAATTTGTTCCTCGGTCGCCCTATTTTGCCCGGTAAAACACTCCTGATCCTCGACGAGATTCAAACCCAGCCTGTGGCAATCAGCGCCCTGAAATATTTCTGTGAAGACATCCCCGAGCTCGCCGTAATCGGTGCCGGTTCTCTCTTGGGCGTAAGCCTGAGGCGGGAAGAAGCCTCATTTCCGGTGGGCAAGGTCGATCGTTTGCAAATGTATCCCATGAACTTTTGTGAATTCATGTGGGCCTCGGGATACGAGAACTATCAAGACATGCTCCGGAAGCATCCTTTGGAAGAGAGGGTCCCCGATTATGTGATGAGTAAAATGGAGCGACTGTTTTACGAGTATTTGGTTGTCGGAGGAATGCCCGAGGCTGTAGCGGTCTGGGTTCGGAGCAAAGATTTGGCTCAGGTAGCTGACATTCAGGATAATATTCTCTTCGGCTACGAGAATGATTTCGCCAAGTATGCTCCGGTATCCGAATATACAAATATCCGGGCGATTTGGCGATCCGTACCGGAGCAGCTGGCCAGAGAAAACAACAAATTCGTTTTTAGTCGTGTCAAAAAGTCGGCACGCGCCAAAGATCTGGAGCAATCCATCGGCTGGCTCGTCGACGCCGGATTGATTCACCTTGTCAATAAGGTGGAGAACGCTCAAATACCTTTGTCTGT
>JAAZIX010000179.1 GCA_012800655.1 Clostridiaceae bacterium
GCCCCGGTGGCACGCATCTGTTCCGCCCGCGCGGTAATCTCTCGTACCGAGTCGGCCTTGAAATCGCGCGGTTTCGACTGTTCGCTGAAGCTGTCAACCAGTTGACGGTCCAGCTCCGTCATCCGCAAGCCGTTAATGGCGGGGATCTCGGAATTTTCTCCCTGACGGATCGTCTCCCACGTGTAGGCGCTAATCGCTAATTTTATCCCGCTAACTTCCTTGATAAGAATCGGCGACTCTTCCGGCGTAAGGCGCGCTCCAACCGTATCCAGGCCGGCCGCCCGCAGAACCTGCAGGGTCCGTTGCAGACCCGCCGTTTTACGGTCAAGAATATGATTATTAGCTGTTACCGCACAATGGAAGCCGGCCGCGGCGCAGGCCTCGGCCAACTCGTCCGGTGCCGAAAAGAGCGGGAAGCCCTTGTAAGGTGTGCCGCCGAAAGTCCCTTCCATATTGAAAATAGCGTAGTCGAGCTTAGCTATCTCCGGACGCAGATAGTCGAACATATAATTATAATCATAACCGCCGTCACCGGTGGCGCCGCCGCGGATTACGGGATCATGCATCAGCATGTCGCCGACCATCCCAATCCGAATTCGCACTGTGGGCTCGGGCGTCGGGGTAGGGGACGGCATCGGAGTTGGTGTCGGCGTCGGGGTCGGCAGAGGAGTCGGGGTCAGCGTCGGGGTCGGAGAGGGAGGTTCGGTAACAACAGACGGATCCGAACCGGAGTCCCCGCTTGGCAGGGGCAAGCGGGAGCAGGCCGTCACCAAAAGCGCTAGGACGATCATTAGCAGAATCGCCAAAAAACCGGCAGGTCGCCGACAGTCCTGAGCCTGCTTTTCTGGTCTGCCGGATTTACGAGTCATACTTTTCAAAAGATACCGCCTATGTTTAGTCGTCGTTGCCGGTGCCGTCATCGATGACCCAATTCTCGGCATCGTTCGGCTCACCGAAATGCAGTTGTGAGGTTGTTCCCAGTGCGGCGGGTGGCAGGCCGTCCTTGACATGTGCCTGCTGACGCTGTAGCGTGGAGCTGTATGCGGCAAGGCTACCGGCCTGATCACCGACGTCGCTCATCTCACGCAACACTTCGGAAAAGACCGGAGCCTGCATCCCGTCTCCGGGCAGACCTGTTCCATCACGTTGCGATTCGCGCCACTGTGCGGCGGCATCGACTAGATCCTCCGGCGAAGGTCCCGCCGCATGCGTCTGGACCTCGGCGACTATTTCCGCCATATCGATCGTTTCGTCGGTCGGATCGATACCGAGATCATCGAAGTCTCTTGAGCGCGAGATCAGGAGCTCGCGCGCTTGCGCCTTGAGGTCGGCGGCTTCTTCTTCCAGGCGACGCTGGCGCTCCAGAGCCTGCGCATACGGGGTATTGTCAAAGTCATACTCACGCTGCAATAGCTCGCGATTCTCGCGGATAACCGGAACCGGCGTAACCTTGCGGTACTCGGGCAGACCCGTACCGGCAGGGATGAGATTGCCAATGATGACGTTCTCTTTGAGTCCGTACAGAGGATCGCTCTTGCCCTTGACCGCCGCATCCGTCAGCACCCGCGTGGTCTCCTGGAAAGAGGCCGCGGAGAGGAAAGAGTCCGTCGCCAGCGAGGCTTTAGTGATTCCCAGTAGCAGGCGCTGACCGGTTGCCGGGCGTCCGCCCTCCTGCTCGGCAGTCTTGTTCGCGTCGATGAAGTCGAAAATATCGACCTGGCTACCCATGAGCAGCTCGGTGTCGCCCGGATCTTCGACGCGGATCTTACGCATCATCTGTCGGGCGATAATTTCGATATGCTTATCGTTGATCTCCTGGCCGTTGTTCTTATAGACCTTGATGACCTCCGAAATGATATAACGCTGTACCGCCGCGACTCCGCCGATCTTCATGATATCGTGCGGGTTGATCGAGCCGTCGGTGATCAGATCGCCGGACTCGACAATATCTCCGTCGGCAACCAGCGTCGGGGTTCCGAAGGGAATCGCAATGGTCTTTGTCGCACCGTTCGATCCGGTGATTCTAATTTCACGCCTATACGTCGAAACCTCCTCAATCGTCACCACACCGCCGATCTCCGCCATGATTGCCATGCCCTTCGGCTTACGCGCCTCAAAGAGTTCCTCGACGCGCGGCAGACCCAACGTAATATCATCGGCTGATGCTATGCCTCCGGTGTGGAAGGTACGCATCGTCAACTGAGTGCCGGGCTCACCTATTGACTGTGCCGCAATGATACCCACGGCCTCTCCCTTAACGGCGGTCTCGCCGCTGGCCAGGCTCTGGCCGTAACAGTGTGCGCAGACACCGTGGCGGCAGTGACAGGTCAAAACGCTGCGAATCGGAACTTTGGTAATTCCGGCAGCAATGATCGCATCGGAGTAGGCGGGAGTGATCAGATTGTTGGCCTCGACGATTACCGCACTAGTCTCCGGGTGGAGAATGTCAATGGCGGCATAGCGACCGACGATGCGGTCACGCAGAGATTTAACTGTACGACGGGCAGCTCCGGATCGTCCGGCAACCAGTTCGGTAACCTCGATGTATTCGTTCGTGCCGCAGTCTTCCTTTTCGATAATCACATCCTGAGCCACGTCGACAAGACGACGGGTCAGATAGCCGGAGTCGGCGGTCTTGAGCGCCGTGTCGGACAGAGTCTTGCGGGTACCGTGTGAGGAGATAAAGAACTCGAGCACGTTCATGCCTTCGCGCAGGTTGGACTTAATCGGGATCTCGATAATTTCACCCGACGTATCGGCGACGTTACCGCGCATTCCGGCCAGCTGCTTAATCTGAGCAATCGATCCGCGGGCTCCGGAGTCGGCCATGATATGGATCGGGTTATCGGCACCAAGGCTTTGGCTGAGAGCGTCGGCAACGCTGTCAGTCGTCTGGCGCCAAACCTCGACAACCTGCTTTTTGCGTCCTTCCTCATCCAACAAACCGCGGCGGAAACGCCTGGTGATGAAATTGATCTTCTCTTCGGCTTCGCTCAGGAAACTTTCCTTGACATCGGGAATAACCATGTCGAAAATTCCGATCGAGATGCCGCTACGGGTCGAAGCGTGGAAGCTGAGATCCTTTATTTGGTCAAGAATCTCGGCGGTCTCGTGCAGGCCGTTGACCTGAATGCAACGGTCAATGATCCGACCGAGCTGTTTTTTGTCAACCCGGAAGCTGCATTCCAGGTTGAAGCACTCTTCCTCGTCATCACGGTTCACAAAGCCCAGATTCTGGGGGATGATCTGATTGAAGATAAAGCGTCCATAGGTGTCGTGAACAACCCGGCGGCGCTTTTCGCCGTTAATTTCCCTCTCGGTCAGGATCCCGATTTTGGCATGCAGACCGATCTGTCCGGCTTCGTAAGCCATTGTGGCTTCGTTGAAGGAGGAGAACAGGCGTCCCTCTCCGATTTCGCCTTCGCGTTCGGTAGTCAGATAGTAGCAGCCCATGACCATGTCCTGAGTCGGCACCGTGACCGGCTTACCGTCCTGAGGCTTGAGAAGGTTGTTCGAGGAGAGCATCAGGAAGCGTGCCTCGGCCTGAGCTTCGGCGGACAGCGGCACGTGGACGGCCATCTGGTCGCCGTCGAAGTCGGCGTTATAGGCAGTGCAGACCAGCGGATGGAGCTGAATGGCCCGGCCTTCAACGAGAATAGGTTCAAAAGCCTGAATACCCAGACGGTGCAGGGTCGGGGCACGGTTGAGCAACACCGGATGATCTGCGATGACCTCTTCCAGGAGGTCCCAGACGATATTGCTGGCGCGTTCGACCATGTACCGGGCGGTCTTCATATTGGCTGCGTGTCCGTCCTGAACCAGGCGACGCATGACGAAGGGCTTGAACAACTCGATCGCCATCTCCTTGGGCAGACCGCACTGGTGGAGTTTGAGCTCCGGACCGACGACGATAACCGAGCGTCCCGAATAGTCGACACGCTTGCCAAGCAGGTTCTGGCGGAAGCGACCCTGTTTCCCCTTGAGCAGGTCGGAGAGCGACTTCAGCGGACGGTTCCCGGCGCCGGTAACGGCTCGACCGCGGCGCCCGTTATCGATCAGGGCATCGACCGCCTCCTGGAGCATGCGCTTTTCGTTACGGACAATGATGCCCGGAGCGCCGATGCTGAGGAGCTTGCTCAGGCGGTTGTTGCGGTTGATCACGCGGCGATAGAGATCGTTGAGATCCGAGGTCGCGAAACGGCCGCCGTCCAACTGCACCATCGGACGCAAATCGGGCGGCAAAACCGGAATGACGTCGAGAACCATCCACTCCGGACGGTTGCCGGATTTGCGAAAGGCCTCAACCACTTCGAGTCGCTTGATAATCCGGGCGCGCTTTTGTCCGCGGGCGGTCGGTAGCTGTTCGCGCAATTCGCGGGAGAGCTCGTTTACATCGATCTCGGCCAGAAGGGCCTTGATCGCGCCGGCACCCATCTCGGCCACAAAGGCCTGGCGTCCGTATTCCATCTGCGCCTCACGGTACTCTCTATCCAGGAGCAACTGCTTCTTTTCCAGCGGCGTATCGCCGGGGTCCAGAACGACGTAGCAGGCAAAATAGATAATCTTCTCCAGCGTCTTGGGCGACATGTCGAGCATCAGACCCATACGGCTGGGAATGCCGCGATAGTACCAAATGTGGGTCACGGGCGCTTCCAGTTGGATATGGCCCATGCGCTCGCGCCGAACGCGGGCATAGGTGACCTCAACGCCGCAGCGGTCGCAGATCATACCGCGGTAGCGGATTTTCTTGTATTTTCCGCAGTGGCACTCAAAGTCTTTGGTCGGTCCGAAAATGCGTTCACAGAACAGGCCGTCCTTTTCGGGTTTGAGCGTACGGTAGTTTATGGTTTCGGGCTTTTTGACCTCGCCGCTGGACCAGCTGATGATAGTTTCCGGTGAGGCTAAGCCAATAGATATCGATTCGATGTTTCTTTCTTCGTAGCGTGGCTCGCGCATCGTATTCTCCTTACTCTTCCTCGTCTTCTTCCGCTTGCAGTTCCATCTGTGCATCGATATGCTTGCCCAGACGGTTGTAAAGCTCCATTGCGCTGAGATTATCGAAGCTCAACTCTCCGTCCCTATTCAACTGGCCGGTGCTGTAGCCGCGACCTCCCGGATCGGATTGTAAGTCGGGCAGGAATACGCTTGGCAGGCCGGTTGCGGCACGACCCGGCAGGCGATCGCCCGCCTCGTCTTCCTGATACTCGATCCGCACATCGAGACCCAGGCTCTGCATCTCTTTGACCAGAACCTTAAAGGACTCGGGAATGCCCGGATCGGGAATGTTCTCTCCCTTGATAATCGCCTCATAAGTTCGCGTGCGTCCGCGGACATCGTCAGATTTGACGGTGAGGATCTCACGCAGTGTGAAAGCGGCTCCGTAGGCCTTGAGCGCCCAGACCTCCATCTCACCGAAGCGCTGACCGCCGAACTGCGCCTTACCGCCCAGCGGCTGCTGGGTAACAAGCGAGTATGGTCCGGTCGAACGGGCGTGGATTTTATCGTCGACCAGGTGGAGCAGCTTCATGTAATACATAACTCCGACCGTTATGCGGTTATCAAAAGGCTCGCCGGTGCGGCCGTCGTAGACGACTGTCTTTCCGTCGGGATCCATGCCGGCTCTGGCAAAGATTTCACTGATGTCTTCTTCGCTGGCACCGTCAAATACCGGGGTTGCCACCTTAATACCGAGAATCGCCGCCGCCCGCCCAAGGTGAACCTCAAGCAGCTGACCGATATTCATGCGCGAAGGCACACCAAGCGGGTTCAGAACCACATCGAGCGGGGTGCCGTCGGCGAGGAAAGGCATATCCTCTTCCGGCAGAATCCGGGAGATGACACCCTTGTTTCCGTGGCGACCGGCCATTTTGTCTCCGACCGAGACTTTGCGCTTCTGAGCGACATAGACGCGCACCATACGGTTGACGCCGTGCTTGAGTTCGTCGTCGTTCTCGCGGGTAAAAGTCTTGACATTGACCACGATGCCGGACTCGCCGTGCGGAACCCGCAGTGAAGCGTCGCGGACTTCGCGGACTTTCTCTCCGAAGATGGCGCGATAGAGGCGCTCTTCCGGAGTCAGTTCGGTCTCGCCCTTCGGCGTCACCTTCCCGACGAGGATATCGCCGGACACTACCTCGGCGCCGACGCGAATCACGCCCTGGTCGTCGAGATTAGCCAGGATATCGTCGCTGACATTGGGAATCTCACGAGTGATTTCCTCGGGGCCCAGCTTCGTGTCGCGAGCTTCGCACTCATATTCTTCTATATGGATCGAAGTAAAGACATCGTCTCTGACCAGACGTTCGCTGATCAGGACCGCGTCCTCATAGTTATAGCCTTCCCAGGTCATGAAGCCGACCAGGACATTGCGGCCAAGCGCCAACTCGCCGTTATCGGTCGAGGCGCCGTCGGCAATGATCTCGCCTTTCTCGACCCGGTCGCCGACCTTGACCAGCGGGAATTGATTGACGCAGGTGCCCTGGTTAGAACGGCGATATTTCGATAGACGGTAAACATCCTGCTCCAGCGTGCCGGTCGTGATGACGATCTGGTCAGACGAGATTGAATCAACCTCGCCGCCGCGCCGGGCGATTACGCAGGTTCCCGAATCGCGGGCGGCGCGATATTCCATGCCGGTGCCGACGATGGGCGAATCGGTGCGAATCAACGGCACCGCCTGGCGCTGCATGTTCGAACCCATGAGAGCGCGGTTGGCGTCGTCATTGCTGAGGAAAGGGATCAGCGAAGTGGCTACCGAGACCAACTGTTTCGGCGAAACGTCCATATATTCGACTTCTGCCGGATTGACCTCAAGGAACTTATCAAGCCAGCGCACCGTGACCTTCGGGGAGAGGAAATAACCGTCCGCGTCCAGCTCCTCATTGGCCTGGGCGATATAGTAATTATCCTCCTGATCCGCCGTCATGTAGCGAATCTGATCCGTCACGCGTCCGGTCGCGCTATCAACGACGCGGAAAGGCGTTTCGATAAAGCCGTAGCGGTTAATCCGTGCGTAAGTGGCCAGGGAGTTGATCAGACCGATATTCGGTCCTTCCGGAGTCTCGATCGGGCAGATCCGTCCGTAATGCGAAGTGTGCACGTCGCGGACTTCAAAGTTCGCCCGGTCGCGACTCAGACCGCCGGGACCGAGAGCCGAGAGGCGGCGCTTATGCGTCAGTTCGGCCAGCGGATTGGGTTGGTCGAGGAACTGCGACAATTGCGAGGAACCGAAGAACTCCTTAATTGCTGCGCTGATCGGCCTGGTGTTGATCAGTGTCTGCGGAGTGGCGGCCGAGGCGTCCGAGATCGTGCCCATACGCTCGCGGATCACCCGCTCCATGCGGGCAAAGCCGATGCGAACCTGGTTCTGGAGCAGTTCTCCGACCGAGCGGACGCGGCGGTTACCCAGATGGTCGATATCGTCGGTATTGCCGATTCCGTCGGGGATGCCTACCAGATAACTAACAGATGCGAGTATATCCTCGACAACCAAATGGCGGGGACAGAGCTCGGTAGCGCGCTGTTCCATCAGCTCCATCAGCTCGGCGGCGACATCGCCGCTGCCGGCCTTGACTTCCTCGATAATTTCGCTGAGAACGCGGAAGCGCGCCATCTCATAGAGACCGATCGCCTCCGGATCGACGCCTTCGAGCTCCTCGTCAGTAAAGAAATTCGCCAAACAGGGGAGGATATCGACGCGATCGTTGCCCATGACCGGGGTAAGTGTCGCCGTTTCGGTAATGACGCTTCCCTCATGGCGACGCACCTTGATCACGATCTCATTGATACCGGCGTTCTGAATCCGGTGGGCGAGCGCATCCGTGATGACTTCGCCGGCGTCGGCCAGAATTTCGCCGTATGCGGTCACGACCGGGTGGGTGGTGAGATGCCCTTTGATACGGGCGGCAAGGGAGAGCTTCTTATTAACCTTATATATGCCGACTTTCGCCAAATCGTAGCGGCGGCGGTCGAAAAACATGCTACGAATCAGCTGCTCGGCACTCTCAATCGTCACCGGCTCGCCGGGGCGCAACTTTCGGTACAATTCCTGGAGCCCCTCAATCCGGGTGGTCGTCTGATCTTTTTCAAGCGTGGCCGTAATCAGGTCGCCGGAACCGAAAGAGGCGATAATGTCCTCATTCGTACCGTAACCCAGGGCGCGTAGCAGAGCCGTCAGCGGGATCTTACGCGAGCGGTCGACTTTAACGTAGAGCACGCCTTTATTGTCCATCTCGTATTCTAGCCAGGCGCCGCGGTTCGGGATAATCGTTCCACTCAGCAGACGCCGTTCGGTGCGCGAATCTTTCGTGATTGAATAGTAGACACCCGGAGAACGCACCAGTTGGCTGATGACGACCCGCTCGGCACCGTTGATAATAAAGGTCCCCGTATCGGTCATGATCGGGAATTCCCCGATATAGATCATCTGCTCCTTAATGCTGTTATCGGTCTTGTTATGAAGCTGGACCTTCATTCGTAAGGGGGCGGCGTAATTGGCGTCACGCTCACGACACTCGTCCATCGGATAGGTCGGATTATTCAGATCGAATTCCGTCGCTATGAAAGACAGTTCCATCGTCTTGGCAAAGTCCGTGATAGGGGAAACGTCCCGCAACACCTCCATCAGCCCTTCTTTGAGAAACCAATCGTAAGACTCTCGCTGTACCTCCACCAGGTCGGGAATGTCCAGAACTTCCGTCAGGCGGGAGTAGGAATGTCGCTCGGCTTTTCCGAACTTAACAGGATGTATCATCGCTTACCTCTCTTAATCCTCTGTTCACTGCGCCGGTCAGGCAGGCGCTTTTACTAAAAAGGGCACTTGCCGCTATTTTTAGCGCAACGTACATAGTAACATTCGGCCGAAGAACGATCAAAGCTTTTTTTCTCGGGTCGTTTTCGGCCGTTTTTTTGCATGTTTTCTGGAATTATTCGGTCTTCACCGTGAAAATTTCGTGATTTTGTACAAGAGCCTCTCTTCTACTTGCGGTCTATATAGCGTGCTCCAAAGCCGCCTTCGGTGATTTTATAACTCGCGGACGCCCGGGCATCTCCCATGAACTTGCTGTAGGCCTCTTCCCGCAACTGCTCGGTAATCTCGAAGTGCCACTGCTGTTGCGTGCCGGGATCGATGTAATAGTACATGGCTACGGTACTTCCCTCGACCAGAACCGTCGTATCGCCGATCTTTCGCTCAGGGGAGAAAATCCATTTGCGTCCCTCCGTCGGAAAATAGGACGGTAGCGTCTTTTCCAGGACGCCCCCGTTGGTCGCACCGTTGCCCAGAGCCTCCTCCATTGCTCCCCGGAAAGTCAGCTCGTCGGTAGCTTTCTTGACCACCTCGTCCGCCAATATGCCCAAACGCTCCTTCTCCATCTGGAGCGCCGTCTCATACTGCTCATCGAGCTTGGCCTGTTGCTCCTCCTGTTCTTTGACGGAGAGAGTCACCCCGGGAGTTGGCTCCGGCGTCGGAATATTCGGCTCCGTCACTCCCCAGATGACATAGCCGACCCGCGGCAACACCGTCTCCGCGCGTTTCCGCCCCACGAAGTACAGCGCATAGACATTACCGCCGCTTTCGACCACTGTCTTATCCCCGGGCTTGCGCTCGGTGTCAAAGAGCCAGCCGGAAATCTCTTTCTGATAAATCGAACTGAGCCGCTGTTCGGGCATCAGGCTGGTATCGATGGGCTCGGTCACGGAATTATCCTCGGTGTCGTTCGTATCGTCCGATCCCTTGGCCTCCTCGTCGAGACGGGAATTTTCTTTGGTGAATTCCTCCGGGCTGTTGATCGCCTCCAGAAAGTCCTCGGCTTCCTTTTTCGCCTTGTCCAGGTTTTCGGCAATCTGCTTTTCCCGCTCGGCCGCGGACAACGTCGGCGTCGGCGTCGGTGTTGCGCCGCCGGTCACCGCCGGGCTGGGACTAACCGTCGGAGTCGGCGAGTCGACCGCCGCCGGCTTGAACAGGCGCTGATGCCAGGTCACCTCATCATAGGAATCTTGATGACTGTCATAATATTCCTGTACCTCGTCGTCCGTAAATTCAAAACTGGTTGTTTTTACCTCGGCATACTGGGTGGCGAGCGCGGAGCGCTCCAATATCGGCCGCAAAACCGACGAAGCGATGCCGGTTCCATATGCCTGCTCCAGATAATTATCCGCGCCGAACTGCCCGCCGTAGCGTGTGTTGAGCTCGTTAAAGAAGTCGTCAATCTCGGCTCGACGCTCATCGGTGAGCGTTATATTCTCTTCTCGGGCCGCATCGGCCTGAATATAAATATCCCGAATGCTCTCCGCCGCCGCTTTATCCAGAAAATCTCCCCATGTGCTACTCTCACTGCCTTCGAGCCCGATCCCGGAATTGAGATCCAGTCGTCCGTTCGCATCCTGCGGCAACATCCCGTACGATGCCTGTTGGTCATAATAATAGCGCATGTTGTTCCAATAATAATTATACTCGGCCGCATAGATATTACGCGTGCCGATCCGCAGAACCGGGAATGCCGACCGGAAAACTCCCAACCCGCTCAAAATCCACAGTATCGCCGCCACAACCAGAACCGCAATAATAATCGGCAGGGCAATCCGCCACCCTCGTCCCTTAGGGGCAATCGGTTTATAACCGCCGTCCTTTGTCCGCCGGGCGGCCAGCCGCTCGTCGCGCTCCCGACGAGCAACCTCGTATTTCCGCTCTTTATGTCGCGGCAAATTGCGCGCGCTTTTTTTACCCACAATAAGTTACCTCCGTTAAAAACAGAAACGTCATTATACACTTATTTGTAATTTATTTAAATCGGGCTTTATTGAAATCAGGGAAAGCCGGTTCAGTCCTCTTTTCCTGCCTTTTCCCGTTTTTTCTCGTCTTTCGAAGCTCTTTGAGGGTAAAAACCGAGACGACGAGCCCGGCTGTAGAATGTCGACAGCTTCATATTACATTTCGCGCAGATTTCCTGCGCCGTCATTCGTCGTTCCGCCCACGCCAGACACAATTGCGAAAAGTTTTCCGGCAGAGGAGCGCGCGGCCGTCCCAGCGGACGTCCTTCTTCCTTGGCCTTTTTCAGACCGGCCTTACGACGACGCGACCCGTAGTCGGCGTCCAGGGAAACAAGGCTTCTTACCAGTCGCAGTATGCGGCGGCCCTCTTCCGTACGCGTATCCAACGCCGGTTCAATAAAGACAATGTCAACGTCCTTCTCCCGCAGGCGATCCAAGGTCGAAACCAAATCTATACTGTTCGCACTCCAACAGGAGAAGCAGTTCACGAAAACAACATCTCCCGGTCGGATATATTCCATTAGCCTCTCCCGTTCTTCCAGTGACGGCCAGTTCAACGTTCCGGCGACATCTTTGTTCTCCTGCTCAACAAAAACCCTGTCAAAGGGACCGTAAGGATCGAGATTAACGGTCTGGCGCCCCATATCGCGCTCTTGGTCCTCCAGCCACACAAACGCTATGCGCCGTCCGTTTTTTTGCCATCTTTCCCCTCCATCTAAGTGACGCCGTTCTGCTACACGCCCCTATCCGTGCGCCGCTTTCCCCTACGCCCAGGTTTTAATCCAATTTATATATCGCAACGCGATGTCTCCAACGCAGGACCGTTATTCGTCCGGTGTTGCCCCTCGACTGCCGCGTTCGCTTTCATCTATCGCATCATCTTCCGCCTCTTCCGGCTCCGGAACAAATTCCAGGCGCAGACGGGCAATACGCTTTTCCTCTATTTGCAGGACGGTGAACTTCATCCTGCCGACCTGAACCGAAACCGGCTCTTTGCAATCCGCATCGGGAATATAGCCTAGCAGGCCGATTACGTAGCCGGCAACCGTATCATAGTCGTCGTCCTCTTCAGGATAAACAAAATCGGGGATTTTCCGTGACGCTTCCGTTAAGTCGGTCAGTCCGTCTATCGTCCAGCTACCGTCCGGATTTTCCACGATTTCCAAATCTTCCTCGTCATATTCATCCTGAATGTTGCCGACAATCTCTTCTAGCAGATCCTCTATGGTGACGATGCCGGCGGTTCCGCCGTACTCGTCAATAACAATCGCCATCTGAATGCGGCGATGTTGCATCTCGAAGAACAAGTCGTTGATATTTTTACTCTCCGGGACAAAGAAAGGTTCCCGGATTATCTCCTCAAGCCGGAAGACCGGTATCGAGCCGGCATCGACAGTTCGGGAATCTTCGGAGTCGTCCGTCTGTTGCTTAAAAACACGCTCGGCTACGCGCATGGTGTGGCGCATCATATCCTTGACGTAAAGCACGCCGATGATATCGTCGATCGTCTCGCGATATACCGGAATTCGGCTGAAGCGCTCGTTGACCGCCACATCGATGATTTCGTCGAACTCCGCCTCGATTTCCAGCGCAACGACATTTGTCCTGTGCGTCATAATCTCCGAGACTTCCTTGTCGTTGAATTCAAAGACATTCTCGATCATCTCCACTTCCGAGGAGTGAATTGAACCAGCCGCGAGTCCCACGTCAACCATGATGCGAATCTCCTCTTCTGTGACATTTTGGGCGGCATCGTCGGGCTTGATGCCGAACAGACGCAACACTCCCCGCGTCGTCGCATCGAGCAACTTGGTGAGCGGCAGGAAAATGACATTGAAACTCCGCATTGTGCCCGAAAGGCGGCGTGAAAGGGTTTCGGGGTGGCGCAGAGCAATCTGCTTCGGAACCAACTCGCCAAAAATCAGCGAGATGAACGAGAGAATCAGGGTGACGAATATAATCGAGATGCTTTCGATCCAGGCATTGGTGCCGGACGGATCGATCAGGTACGCCAGATAGGTGGCAAAGCGGTTGGCGGCAAAGGCGCTGGAGAGAAATCCGGTCAGAGTAACGCCGACCTGGATCGAAGCTAGGAAGCGCCCGGAATTAGCGATCAGCCGCTGGAGACGCAAAGCGATTCTGTCCCCCTCTTCGGCCTGACGCTCTATTTTATTTTTATTCAGTGATATGACCGCCATTTCGGCGGCAGCAAACAGACCGTTAAGAAGAACCAGCAGTAAAATCAGAAGGATATCCCCGAAAATCTGCCCCGCCGTCGGTGCGCTGTACACAACAGTTGCAGCGGCCGCGGTCACGGCCTCGATACGTACGCCAGTCAACGAAAACAGATGGCGTATACAGTCACTTTCATCCACTTAGGACTACTCCTTATGCAAATACTAAGCCTGGACGGCCGGAATATGCCTATTCTGGACTCAACCCAATCTTTGTCGTTCCATTTTATCCAAAAGATAAGGCTTTGTGCAAGCCCGCGGCTACCCGCGGATTATCCTATGGCTGTAGCGGCGGTGAAGGGTCTATAAATTTTACCTGGCTCTCCCGCCATTTGTGCGCCTTTCCGGCTATATTCTTCGTTCCGATCGCCACCGCAATCACGAATTCATAATTTTCCGGAAAGCCCAATGCTTCCTTGAGCTCATCGGCGTCCCGACGCTCAAAGGCCAGTGCAGGTAGCCCCATAATGCAGCTGCCCAGCCCCAGTGATTCTGCGGCCAGACATAGATTCTGGACACCGATGCCGGCGTTCACATCGTCTGCTCCGCCGGACGGAGCGGAAATAAAGATCACTAAGGGCGCATTGTACAGGAAGCTACTGTGCCGTCCGGCAATCCGCCGCAACAACTCATAGTTATCGGTTTCTCGAGCGCGTGCCAGGCAGGCGCGATTAACCCACTCCAACAAGCGTGCGTCTCGCACAAAGGAATAATGTGTCCGGCACAGATTCATCCCGGTAGGAGCCGCCAATGCTGCCTTGCGTAACCATTCCATCTGCTCGTCGCTGATCGGATTCTGTCCGAAATTACGACAGGAATAACGATTAAGGATATCCTCGAGTGTCCGGTTAGGCACATGTTCCTTCTTCTCCAGCCCCTCGATTTTCAGCTGTGCATGCTCCAGTGCCTCATTCAGGCGTTCCATGGCCGCATCTACCTCCGCCTCACAGCTCTCATCAAGTGTAAAGTACAGGTATCGCGCCACACTCGCGGCCTCATAAATTTCCTTCCACGTTTCCGGCGTGAAATGCTCTCTGGTCAGCGTATCGACATAAGAGAGTGTATTATGCAGTTGTTTTGCTTGTGTCATAAATGTGTCCTCCCGCTGTACGCGCTCGGTAAGCTCCGTGACGGACCAACCGAGATTTGTCTCCGTAGACTGAATTGTAATCGGCATGAACGCGCCCCAAACGGTGCTCCGCGCTCCTGCAAGCCCCTTTAATTCGCTTGCCGCCGCGCCGGCCCGCGCATCCGCCACACCTTTGAAGAGAAACAGAACCCGCAGAGCTTGCTCCTGTGCCACTCCCGTCGCCGCTTCGGCAATATACTCGCCGATCGGCCGGAACTTATCATCCGCGGAAAAAAGATCCGCCACGCAAAATTTGCCGACGATGGCCGAATCAACTTCGCGCACCTTAATATCCCGCTCTAAGATCTTAGACAAACGGCACAGAACTTCTCCGCGCCAGGGAGAAGCGTTCCAGTGCGCATCTACACTGATAATCAGCAGTCTGCTTTCATTCATTCCTGAGCCTCCTTCAGTTCGATAAATTGCTTGAGATATGCCTCAAAGACATCCAGAGCCGCCCGTACTGGCTCGGGGGTGGCCATATCAACGCCGGCCTTCCGCAGAACTTCCACGGGGGGAGCCGAGTTGCCCGCCCGCAGGAATTTGAGGTAACGCTCAACCGCCGGCGCTCCCTCTTCGAGGATCGCTTTCGCAAAAGCCGTGGCGGCGCTGAAGCCGGTCGCGTACTGATACACATAATAGGCACGATAGAAATGGGGAATGCGCGACCACTCCAGCCCGATTTCCGGACAAGGCGTCAGTGCCGGACCGTAATACTCCTGATTCAAATCTCCGTAGCTCTTTATGAGATAGTCGGCGGTCAGAACTGTCCCCTCGGCCTCCGCTTTATGCATTGCATGCTCAAACTCGGCGAACTGAGTCTGCCGGAAAACCGTGCCCTTGAATCCGTCGAGATAGTGGTTTATCACCGCAAGCCGAACAAGCGGATCCTCGTTCGTGGCTAAAAGGTACTCGGTGAGCAGAATCTCATTTGTCGTCGAAGCAATCTCCGCCAGGAAAATGCTGTAATCTGCGCAGAGCAGCGGCTGCGCTTCCCAAGTCAGATAGCTGTGCATGCTGTGACCCAGCTCATGTGCCAGGGTGTAGAGGTCGTCGAGACCGCCCTTCCAGGTGATAAGAATATAAGGCGGGGTGCCGTAGCAACCGCTTGAGTACGCCCCGCTACGCTTATTACGATTTTCCGCCCAGTCAATCCAGCGTTCGTCGGCGGCGCGGCGCAGATTGGTAATATACTCCTCCCCCAACGGGGCCAGAGCCGCGCTGAGCAGGTCTATCGCCTCGGCAAAGGTGTATTTGAGTTTCACTTCCTTCACCAAAGACGGGTACAGGTCATACGGATAAAAATCATCAAGTCCCAGAAAGCGCTTGCTCATCGCCGTATATTCGTGCAACAGGTCCAGTCTCTCCCGCACGGCGCCGACCAGATTTTCCCAAACGGTCTCGGGAATCTCGTTGGCAAATAGGGCCCGCGCCCGCGCGCTCTCAAAGCCGCGGATCTCCGCCAGCATATTATCGTTCTTCATCTGTGCGGCAAAGCTGGCCGCCAGGGTGTTCTTCAGCGCCCCGTAGGCCTCCCAAGTCGCCTTGAACGCGCCAGCTCGCACCTCGCGCTTGGAGCTCGTGATTAATTGCAGATAGCGCCCGTGAGTAAGCTCGATCTCGTTGCCGTCTTCATCGATAACCGTGCCGAACTTCAGATCGGCGTTGTTCAGCTGCGAAAAGATCGTCGCAGGAGCGCCGATCGCCTCGGAGGCACGCGCCAACAGGCGTTCTTCGGGCTCGGAGAGTGTGTATTCGGCCTGGCGCATCACGTTTTCTAACACGCGTGCCGCCGTTGCCAGACGCGGTTCTTCGGCTAAAAAGGCGCGCAACCGTTCGGCGCCCACCGCAACCAGTTCGGGCTGTATGAAGGAGAGCCTGCTTCCGAGACGCGCCATTAGTGCTCCGAAGCGCGAATACAGGCGCATTCCTTCTTCGGCCGCCGTATCCTGGTCGTGATACAGGTGCGCGTAAACACCGACATGCATCGCCGTCCGGTAGAAATCCTCATACTCAGCCACACAGTCGGCCAGCACTGCCGCGTTCTCGCCCAGACGCCCTCTGAATGCCGCCACGGCAGCGCTCATACCCTCGAGCTTGGCAAGATCCGCTTCCCAGGCGTCGAGATCTGGGAAAATCAGTGACAGATCCCAGGTCTGCTCCTCGGGTACCTCGCTACGAGTCAAAAGAACCGGCGCTCCCGTCGGATCCTGATCCGCCGTCCGAAACTTACCCGCCTCACGGACGGTGTCTGTTTCATTTCCAGAATTCATTTTCTTTTTCTCCTTCAGTGTTATCCGTATAACTTCACACGCTTTGCGTTGAGCCACGATCCTATACATTAGACGTATTATATATCTTTCTCTTCGCGCAAAGCGGATCGTGAAGCATGCCGCCGTCCGTAAGCGGAACGAATCTTCCGCCCGAGCCCCCCGACAATCGTCGTAATAAGCAGGATAAGGCCGGCGCCCAGCACATTTTCGATTATATCAAGCAAATCGACCACCCTATAGCGCAAGCCGAAATGCAACGAGAGAGCCAGCTGCGTCAGCTCAATCGCGACACTGACCAAGCCGCAAATCAGCCAAATACGCCACTTCCCGATTTTCGACGGCAGAAAATAACGCAGAAACAATGCCAAGGGCATCAGTAGAACCAAATTTCCGGTGTGATTAAAAATAAAGAGTCGCAAAGGCACACGATTGCCGCGCCCCAACCCCCAATTAACATGGCCGAGGCTACGGCGAATGCTGTCCAGCGGATCCAGTTCAACGGCGTCGATAATTTCCTCCGCCGTATGTTGGCCGCGAGATTCCGGCGCGGGCAAAGGAAAAAAAGTAAAGCGGAGCAAAAGCATAATATAGACCGCCGCCATAAGAACTATAATCCAACGTCCGACTGTTCTCCAAGCATTACTCATGTCTGTTCCTTTTTTACCTGTTTTCGGAATAAAAAGCAAAAAAATTGCTTTCTTATTCCCCCTCTCTTTGATACAATAGCACATCCTACGGAAAAACGACCCGTTTTCGGAACGCTTTTTTGTACGTGGCAAAAAATAAGAGGATTTATCGCGAAATGGACATCCGTCTTGACGAGATTTGGGAAAAAGCCAAGGAATTCCTGGCTCATGAATTATCGGCAATCAGTTTTAACAGCTGGATAGCCCCCCTTAAACCGATCTCCACACGGGACGGCGTTTTGTTCTTTCAGGCTCCGAATCGTCTGGTGAAGGAAAACGCCGACACATACCGCAAACAGATGGAAGCGGCTCTGATCGGGGTTATTCCCATCAAATTCACCGTTCGAATTGAAACCCCGGACACAAAAGATTCTACGGCTCCACTACCGCCCATCCGCCCTTCGGCAGATTCCGATCGCCTGGACAACAACTCCGACTTTAATTCGAACTACACCTTTGAGAACTTTGTCGTAGGCGACTCTAATCGGGTCGCCTACGCCGCCTGTACTTCGGTTGTCAAACCGAACGGCGGCCCACAATTCAACCCGGTCTTTATTTACGGCGGCTCCGGCCTCGGCAAAACGCATCTCATGCATGCAATCGGCAATCACTCGCAGAGCCACGCGCCGGACAAACACGTCCTATACGTGACCTGCGAATATTTTTTTAACGAATTCATCCGGATAGCGATCAACCAGCGCCGTTACGACGAATTTCGCGCTAAATACCGCAATTGCGACATCCTTCTCATCGATGATATCCAATTCATGGAAGGTAAAGACCAGATGCAAATCGAGTTTTTCAACACCTTCAATACCCTTTACGAAGCCGGCAATTCGATTGTCATCGCCTGTGACAAACCCCCGCAGCGTCTTTATAAACTTGAGGAGCGCCTCCGTACCCGCTTCGCCTCCGGTCTGATCGTTGACATTAAATCCCCGGACTATGAGACCCGCGTCGCTATCCTGGAGAATCTCGCCAAACAAAACGGAACTATCATAGGCTTTGACGTCATCGACTATATAGCTTCAAACATCGTCTCAAATATCCGCGAGCTCGAAGGAGCTTTCTCCACGGTTCTGGCCTACGGAATATTGACCGGCTCCATTACCCTCGACATCGCCAAAGAAGCTCTCAAAGGCATAATCCATCCCGCCATAAAGAAAACCGCCTCTTCGGAAATGATTATCGAAGTCGTCGCCCGCTACTACAACGTTTCTCTCGAGGAGATGCGTTCCTCAAACCGTAGCCGCGAAGTAGCCGAACCACGTCAAATCGCCATGTATCTCTGCAAAACAATCACCGACGACACGTATGTATATATCGGCCAAATTCTCGGAAATCGCGACCACACCACGATCCGGCACGGATATCAGAAAGTAAAAAAAGAAATAGACAACGCGAATACCGACCTTATCTCTCATATCGAAGATATAAAGAAAAGAATCGCCTCCCGCTAGAAATATTTGCGTAGGAAAAATCTTTGTAAAAAAAAGTCTCCGTCTTAAAAGTTATCCACAAAATGTGGATAATTGGTATAACTTTATGTGGATAACTAAGTTATCCTTTTCATCCACATTTTATCCCCTTCGAGGTGAATACTTATCCCCAAAAATGTGGATACGCAACGTCTAGGAGAATAAGGCACGAATGCACTTATCCCACTTATCCACAGAGCATAAGAAGAATAATAATAAAACCACATAAATAAATAATAATTTTCATAATACTCTTTCCTTGGCAGAACAATTCTTTTTATAAACTAAGACACCCCAAAAAATATAAAAAATACTAACTTCAACACTGCAATCTGCATTTTATGGTAAAATTGTAAAGCAACAATAGAAAGAAAAGGAGGCGGGTGAGGCTCTTTCTCTGTCTTGCCGGATTTTATGCATTTTATATGTTCACTTGAAGAAATAAGGAGAGGTGTTTCAGCTGCGGCTAAGGCCACTATTGCCAAGTCTCCCAATGCAATGTACGAGGTTTTGTTGATCCAAGCCTTTGACGGAGAAGATCCCCGTGTGGTAATAACTGGATATTCCGGAGACATCAGCATAGAAACAATAACACCTGCAGAGGTGCGTAGTACCGGATCAGTGGTGGTTTCGGCACGTTTTCTGTCGGAAATAATTGCAAAACTCGATGAGCAGCGGGTAAGTTTTTATCTGCGCGAAGAGACGATGATGATTATCGAAAGCGGCCAGGGCATGTACAATATCTATTGTGAATCAGGCGATGTTTATCCGCCGGTTAACTGGTTGGAGACAAATGATGTTATAGATCTTCCCCTGCCTGCAATGATAGACATGATTCGTCGTACTTTATTCTCTGCCAGTAGTGAAACCGTACGCCAGACTTTCAGCGGATGTTTTTTCTACAGCGACGGAAATAAGTTTGATGTAGTCGGAATAGACGGTTTCCGCATGGCTCTGCGGCGTCGGCGCAATACGGAAGAGGAGCAGTATCCCGAGATGAGTTTTAATGTTCCAGGCCGAACGTTACGCGAGTTGGCTTCAATTTCCTTCCGTCACGATCGTATGAAGGTGGCTCTCAGCGGAAATCGCATTGTTTTTGCCACTCCGTCGATTCGCGTTGGTTCTCCGCTAATTTCGGGCGACTATATCAATTATGAAAGTATTATTCCTCAAACTCCAACGACCCGCATGATTGTTAACCGCTCTGAGATGCTGGCCGCTATAGAACGATCGCTACTTATTGTTCCCGAGGACAATCGCAAGTTGAACGTACAGCTCTCGACACCTGATAACCAGACGTTGATTATGGATATTGCCTCGAGCCGCGGCACTTTCCATGAGAGTATCCGAGTGGACGTAACCGGCGAATTAATAAATCTCTTTTTTAATCCGAACTACATTTGTGAAGCCCTGAGAGCTATCGATGAGGAAAAAATAGAGATGGCCTTTACCGGCATGGTTGGTCCGACGGTCTTCCTGCCGCTGGAAGGTGACGGATGGCTCTACCTTCTTCTGCCTTTGCGTAGCGTTCAACCTTCGGTGTAAACAGGGCGGAGTCGAAAACGGAGAGCAATGCAGATAGCGCGCCTGGAATTGCGTGATTTTCGCAATTACGAAAGTCTGAATTTGGACATAAACGAGAAAACAAACCTGTTTTTCGGGCAGAACGGTCAGGGTAAGACGAACTTGCTCGAGGCAGTGTATATGTGTTCTTGTGCCCGTTCTCATCGCACGGCTCGAGATCAGGATTTGGTACGTCGAGGTAGCGAAAAATACTACATAAAAGTCTCTTTCGCCGAAAAAGGTAAATACACGGAGTCGGTCGCATTGGCCTGTGATTTAAGCGGACGGAGTCGCAGTTTTTGGCATGATGATATTCCGATCCGCCGCTCTTCGGACTGGGTAGGTCTATTCCATACAGTTATGTTTTCTCCACAGGATCTGCAACTGATATGCGGCAGTCCGTCGGTGCGGCGACGCTTTCTGGACATGTTTATATCGCAGTTGTGGCCGGCATATTTTCGTGATTTACAATTATTCAATCGTCTGTTGTCGCAGCGCAACAGTCTCCTGAAATTATTTCGTGACCTCCCTCCCGGAGAACAGCGCGAGCGCCGTCTGGAACTCAACGTTTGGGATGAGCAATATGCCCTGGCCGCGGCGCGAATAATGCAGCGCCGCCAGACCGTGGTCAACCGTCTTTCCGCCCACGCCGAAAAGAAACATACTTCGATCGCCGGTTGCGACGAGACGCTCGGTATCGAGTATCGCCCGTCGGTTCGCAGCCTGATTACCGACCCGGCGGAGCCGGAAACAGAGGAGATCCGTCGTCTGCTACTTGCTAGGTTATCTGCCAACGCTGACGACGATGTCCTGCGCGGCTGGACCGGAGTCGGAGCGCATCGCGACGATATAATGATTCAAATTGACGGTGTCGACGCACGACTCTACGCCTCTCAGGGCCAGCAGCGCACCGCCGTTCTCGCCTTAAAACTCGCGGAAATAGAACTTATGCGGGAGGTCACACGTTCCGCCCCCGTTTTGCTGCTCGACGACGTCCTATCCGAGCTGGATTCCGTTCGCCGCCGCGCCCTGATGGACAGCATCGGCGATATTCAGGTGCTCATTACCTGTACGGATCGAGATTGGTTCGACCTCAATTGGGCATCACTATCGGACTCTTCTGCGGACATAGAGTATTTTCTCGTTCGAGACGGCAAAGTTTTTCCCGAAGGAGTCATCCCGGAAGAAGATGAGGTTTCGGAGGAGACGTTTTTGGAATGAAGAAAAGACGATGTACGTAAATATCGGAGCCGATATCGTTATGTCGGCAAAAAATATTATCGGTGTTTTTGATCTGGATTTATTGTCTTCTGAGTCTGTGCCGTCAGCCAACCTAAAGCTCCTGAAAATGTACGAGGACAGCGGATTTCTGCATATTATCGGTGATAAAATTCCCCGAACGGCCGTTTTTACCTTGACCGGAGTCTGGCTCAGTCCTCTAAGCCCGGAAACATTGCGCCTACGGCTCGAGAAAAGCTGAGATAGCGCTAAAAGAACAAACCACTCTTTCTATTAGGCGATATTTTACCTTCACTTCTATAGATTTTATGACATGAAAAACAAAGATAAAGGAATCATTCCCGGCAAGCCGTCCGATGAGCGTGTGTTCTAGATTTTTCTACTGTCGCATGGTATAATCGTAAGGATTTGAAGGAATAAAAGGACGCAAAAAAACCGCCGGAACAGCCTGCGGATTTAGCTTAGAGGATAGAAGATGACGAGAGACAAAGAAGAGCAGAACATCATTCCGGAGGAAGAACAAATCCATGATGATCGGGAGCTGTTGGACGGCGATGAACCGTTCGAAGAATCCGAGCAGGATGCGGCTCTGCTCAATTCGCAGGACACTTTCAGCACGATAAATACGGCGCGTTACGACGAGAGAGACATCCAGGTGCTGGAGGGGCTTGAGGCGGTGCGTAAGCGTCCCGGTATGTACATCGGCGACACGACGATGCGCGGCTTGCACCACCTTATATACGAAATCGTGGCGAACTCGATAGACGAAGCTCTGGCCGGACGATGCACAGATGTATGGGTGACCCTGCGTCCGGATAAAAGCATCATGGTTGAGGACAACGGTAGTGGGATCCCGGTCGGCATGCACCCGACCGCGGGAATACCGACGGTTGAGGTCGTCCACACGGTATTGCATGCCGGCGGAAAATTCGGTGGTGGCGCGTATAGCATCAGCGGCGGACTGCACGGTGTCGGAGCCTCAGTGGTTAACGCGCTTTCCGAGGCCATGCGGGTTACGGTAAAACGGGACGGCAAAATCTATCAGATCGGTTTTGAGCGCGGCGAGACGACCGAGCCGCTTGAGGTTATCGGAGAAACCGATCCCGCCGATACCGGTACAAAAACTGAATTTTGGCCCGACCCGGAAATCTTTGATGAAGTAGAGTTTGACTTCGATATAATGTTGAAACGCTATCGGGAAATGGCCTTTCTTAACAAAGAGATCATCATTACCCTGATCGACGAGCGCGACCCGGAAAATATCGTCCGCAAAAAATTACACTATGACGGCGGAATAATTTCCTTCGTAGAATATTTAAATCGTAGCCGCCAGGCTCTATTCTCGCCGCCTATATTCATTGCCAAGCGCTCCGACGACGAGTACGTTGAAGTAGCGATTCAGTACAATACATCATATGCGGAGAGCATATATTCGTATGCAAACAATATAGCGACAGTAGAGGGCGGGACTCATATGACCGGCTTCCGCTCCGCCCTGACTAAGGTGATAAATGACTATGCCCGTAAATATAAATACCTCAAGGACAATGACAAAAACTTCGCCGGCGAAGATGTCCGCGAAGGCATAACGGCAATTATCAGCGTCAAGCTCCCCGTCCCGCAGTTTGAGGGTCAGACCAAGAGCAGGCTCGGAAACGCGACTATGCGTACCCTGGTTGAAACGACGATGAATGAGCGCTTGGCGTTGTATTTAGAGGAAAATCCCGCTGTTGCACGCCAGATTATCGATAAATGTCTGGCAGCGTCGCGAGCCCGTGATGCTGCGCGGAGAGCACGAGATTTGTCGCGTGCCGCCAGCGCTTTCGAAACGGTTTCTCTGCCCGGCAAGCTCGCTGACTGCCAGTCCAACGATCCCTCGCTCTCCGAACTCTTCATCGTTGAAGGAGATTCGGCAGGCGGCACCGCTAAGAGCGGGCGCGAGCGCAAGTATCAGGCGATTCTGCCGCTCTGGGGAAAAATGCTCAATGTTGAGCGCTCCCGTGTCGACAGGGTGTATGCAAATGAGAAGCTCCAGCCGGTAATAATGGCTATCGGCGCTGGGATAGGTAGCGATTTCGATATCGACCGTATCCGTTATCACAAGGTCATTATCATGGCGGATGCCGATGTCGACGGATCTCATATCCGCACACTGCTACTGACTTTCTTCTTCCGCTATATGCGTCCCCTGGTTGAAGCCGGCTGTGTCTACATCGCCTGCCCGCCTCTCTATAAGGTTCAGGAAGGCAATAAATTTTTCTATGCCTATGACGAGGAAGGTGTTGAGCAGATCAAAGCGGAGCAGGGCTGGTCCAAGCCTCGCCTACAACGTTATAAAGGTCTGGGAGAAATGGATGCCGAGCAGCTCTGGGAGACGACCATGAATCCCGCCACCCGCAAGTTGCTTAAAGTGACCGTAGAGGATATACAGAGTATCGACGAGACCGTATCACTACTTATGGGCTCCGAGGTACAGCCCCGCCGTGAATTTATTATCGAGAACGCCCAATACGCCCGTCTCGATCTTTAGGCATAAGAAGATCCGGAAACCGGATTGATCTCAAATATGGCATGACCCCTAAAAGTGGTGCGTCAACCAACTCGGCGTATCTCCGAAACAGAGCAGGTCGCAAACATTGAGGGGCATATTTTAGTCATATCTACGCCGTAGTAACCGCATATAATCGCGTTCCCCAACAAACATATTGCAAGGGCACGGAAATATGCATCGTTATATTTTGAGCGATGACGATGATATCGTCATTAAGGAAAGTCAATTTAAAAAAGTCGGTTACGAATTGTTGTACTATCATACCTTTTGTTATCTGAACTTACCAAAGCACTTAATAGATCTTGGCTTCAGCAAACAAGAGATAATCATGATTATAGTGCTACTTTTTGCACAGCGTTATTCAAAGGTAGCGCTGAATACAGAAACAGCAAAAATAAGAGAACTTCTGCACGAGACAGGTCTCGAGGAAATCATCTTGAGCAAGCGCAGCTCCCTTCGTGAAAGAAAAGCGCACGGCTCTCTCCAGAGGCCGGAGACACAAGATCTCCTTCGAAAGGCAGAAATACAAAAGTATATTCAACAAATAGATGCCGAACTAAGACGGGTGAGTGTTTTAGGCGAAGTCAAAGGCTTTTTTGCCCTTCAGCATAAGCTTGGCAAAGGCATTCCCTCCCTGGTCAGCGACCTGCACGTGAATTACCCTCGAATAGTTACGGTCAATATGGCATTTCTATTGAGCACTCAAGGCCGAACAGCCTCCGAAACGCCATTGTTCAGAGAGAGAACTCAATATGTGAGAGTATTCCCTCGAAAGGGCTTCGTGATGCCACGCAGAATCAGCAACATTCCTATGAAAACATGGAGAACCGAGTGTTACCGAAAGCAAAAGGGGGAGCCCCGTTTCAGGAAAAGTAAAGTAAATCCGGTCGATATTATTTTATTACGACATATTCTTACTCATAGAGAATATTTTCTCCGCCTAAATTTGCGTGAGTCGGAAATGCCGCTGGTATTTTGTCGGGACCGAGCTGCCCCAAAAGACAAGGCAGAGCGAAATTTTACTGCCGGCCTAAAAACAAAACACAGTATGGCACCGGATTTTACACTTTCCTTATTCTCGCGGGCATATAATTCCCTTTTTTCTCGCGGTATAGCGGCTTTCCGCAGAGCTTTGAACCAAATGACGATTGGCACACTGAGGAAAACCCGTAAAAAGAGGCGAACAACTGGGAGCTCTTTGCAAATTCGCATAGATAACAGCAACTCGAGCTTCGGAGAGAAGCACAGAGACAGAGGAACGAACGCGGGTCGACGTAGGTACTCAGTGACGAGAAAAGGTACGGCAACACAGATAGATCTCTTGAGAGCACATCCGCTTTTTCTCTATTTCTCGCTACCGCTCTTACGCCGCCTGGAGAGCGACTGCGAAAACAAGGCAAAAGATGCGAACAGGATCATTGTGGCGGCTCGCCTGGCGATATCGCTACTAGAAAGGCTATTGGCACTTAATTTTGAAGCCAAACGCAATCAAATCCTGAAACTTTTTCTCGTATCCGCCGATAAAAAGAACTTACTGCGAGAAAACAACGGATTGGAGTTACTGTATGAACATCTGAAGTGGCGTGAAACGAGAATAGGAAAGAAATCGAAAAAGGAGTATGGGCCAAATCGTAATAATCTATACGCGATTCAGGGACTAACGGCGCTGCAAAAGATCGTTCAGCGCGGAATTTTAATCAGATTGCTGGAAACAAAAGCACTATTGCACGAAAGGAATCTTGATTTTCCCTTTTCCGGGGTTTATGTGCGGAAAATCTTATTGGCTGACATAGAGGGCAAATTAACAGCGATCCGACAGATTGGAGGACTAAGTAGAGAAACACGAAAAGTATTCGCCGCGCTGGGAATAGAGGTTCCTCCCAGTTATCAGATCGATCCCATACCGAAAAGAGGCCGAAGAGGAAAAAGAAGAGAACAGCTTACAGCGAAAGGCATTCTTACTACCGCAGGGAGAAAAAAACGAGAGAAGAGGTTATCGAATTTGCCAGGGTATAGAGAATCCGGAAAATGCTTTATCTCTCTTTATGCTGACAGATGCCCGTTCTACAGCACGGGAGAGGAGTGTTGCGGCGAAATTTGCGTTCAGCGCATTCCAATAGCGGGGCCTCCATTTGTTTCCCGTACTTTGGCAAAGAAAGATCCGGACACGGCGAAGGAAGAGCCGGTATATGGCCTTACGAGATGCGAGAAACCGCCTGAGGGGCAAACCTCACGATATCTTCCCGGCTGAAAGCAAGTGGTAAACAAGAGTTCTTTGCGGATAGCAGCTCCACGTATCTGTTCCATTGCCAGAGGGAGAAAACACGCAGTTTAGAAAAAAGTTTCACGTGAAACAATTTATGCCCCTCCCGGGAAAGTTTCACGTGAAACATTCCCGGGAACAGAATGAAATTGCCTCAAAAGGATGCCCGCAAGCGGCAAATACTGTTATAATCAGCACAATAAAGCAAGGAGTAGCGCATGGCATATGTAATAGCGGTAACAAATCAAAAAGGAGGAGTGGGAAAAACCACCACGACACTCAATCTCGGGGCATACCTCGCCAAGAGAGGTAAAAGAGTGCTAATTATTGATTTGGACGCCCAGGGCAACGCAACGTCGGGCTTAGGCTTTGACAAGACAAAACAAATACCCAATATATACCACTGCCTGATAGATAGATTGCCGATCGATTCCGTAATTCGTGATACAGGGCGCCGTAACCTATCGCTTTGTCCGGGGAATATTGATTTGGCCGGGGGAGAAGTTGAGCTGGTAAGGATCCCAAGCCGCGAGTTCCGTCTACGCGAGGTTCTTGCAGGAATGCAGCAGAAATTTGATTTTGTTCTTATTGATTGCCCGCCCTCCTTAGGGCTCATGACAGTTAATGCTCTGACGGCGGCTCAAGGCGTCTTGATCCCGATCCAGGGGGAATACTATGCTCTGGAGGGAGTGTCACAGCTGATGAATACGATTGATCTGGTTCGTCATCAGCTTAATCAGAATCTGATAATTTTTGGGGTTGTTGTCACGATGTATGATGTACGGACACAGCTCTCCGCTCAAGTTGCCGAGGAGGTTAGAAAATATTTTAAGGAGCATGTCTTCGAGACAATTATTCCGCGTAATGTTAGATTAAGTGAGGCTCCGAGTTTCGGAAAGACTATCGATGAATATGAAAAGAAGTCTAAAGGCGCGCTGGCATATCACGAACTGGCAAAAGAAGTTATAAAAAGAGAGAAAAAGATACGTTTTCTATATGTATAAAAAGAAGTAAAGAATAGGGAAGAGAGGAGCGGAGAAAGATGAGCCGAGAAGATACGGCGGATAGAACGGAGAAAAGACGTACGAAAGGACTTGGCCGCGGTCTGGGCGCTCTGCTGAGCTCGGATATAGCAATAGAACCGAGGCAGACGTCGGCGAATCAGATCGTTGATTTGCCGATAACGTTGATAGAGCCTAATGAAGATCAGCCGCGTAAAAGCTTTGATGAGGGAAGACTGGCAGAGCTGGCGGCTTCAATAAAGGAAAACGGTATTATCCAGCCGATTATTGTGACTCGCAAAGATAGCCGCTACATTATTGTCGCAGGAGAACGGCGATGGCGGGCGGCACAAATGGTCGGGCTGAAGACAATTCCGGCTATTATCCGCGAATTGACCGATAAAGAAGTGGTGCAACAGTCTCTGATTGAGAATATTCAGCGCCAGGATCTCAACCCGATCGAAGAGGCAGAAGCCTTTTCAATGCTGATGACAGAGCATGATATGACCCAAAAAGAACTGGCACAGATACTTGGACGAAGCAGACCGGCGGTAGCCAACACGCTGCGTCTCCTGCAGCTGGGAGCGAGGACATCGGAGTATGTGATTAGAGGAGAAATTTCTGCGGGGCACGCACGCGCGCTGTTGGCGATTTCCGATCCGGTTCTTCAGGCATCCATGGCGGAGGAAATTATGCGCCGCGATTGGAGCGTGCGGCAGACCGAAAACCGTATCAGACAGCTCCAGCGGGAGCAGAGGCGGGAAGAACCGGGGGCGCAGGAAGAGAATGATGCGTATAGCCTTGCCTTACAGACGGTAACGGAGCGCCTGACCGAGCTTTTGGGAACCAGAGTAAAGCTACAGGATCGCAGAAACAAAGGAGACATTGTGATTAGCTACTCTTCTTTAGACGAGCTGAATCGCATTTTGGATCTGATTGCAGGCAGGATAAAATAGGAGGCACGGATGCTGGACTGGACCAAGTTGCTGATTCAGAGGCGGATACGCAAATCGCGTAGCGTAATCCCGGAGGAACGAAGTGAATTTGAGCGTGACTACCATAGGATAATTATCAGTGCCTCCTTTCGACGCCTGCAGGACAAGACCCAGGTCTTTCCTTTGGATCCGAGTGATTTCGTGCGCACCCGCCTGACGCACTCGCTGGAAGTATCCTCTCTGGCCAAATCTCTCGGGCAACAAGTCGGCATCCGCCTGCAAAAGGAAGCGGGAGATCTGCGACAAAAGTTTGCCGCCTCCCAGAGCGAGTCTTTCGACCGAAATTCCGATAGTACAGATCTTTCGATCCCGAGTACGGCTCAGAGACAGCATATCGGCGATATATTGCTATGTGCCGGTCTGGTGCATGATATCGGTAATCCGCCTTTCGGACATTACGGCGAGACAACGATCCGGGCTTGGTTTGCCCGCAATCTCGGTCGTCTGCATTTTAAAGGGCGCCCGCTCTCTCACCGGCTGAGTTTGCAGATGCAACAAGACTTTCTCAAGTTCGAAGGCAACGCACAAGCCTTGCGATTGCTGAGCAAGTTACACTTTGTTGTCGACGAGTATGGCATGAATCTGACGATTCCGCTCTTGGCTACGATTATCAAGTACCCGTATTCCTCTGTAGACCACTTATCCGACGGTACGGAGCCGAAAAAGATCGGCTATTTCTTCAGCGAGCAGTCAACCTTTGCGGAACTTGTCCGTCAGTGTGGCTTGGTTTGCCGTCATCCGTTGTCATTTCTGCTCGAAGCGGCGGATGATATAGCTTATGCGACGGCGGATATTGAGGACGGCTATCGCAAGGATAAGTTCTCATTAATGCAATTGGTTGCTGAGGTCGAGTCTTGTTGTCGCCAGAATAAAGCGGTACCGGAAGTGGCGGAATTTCTTGCGCGGATTAAAGATAAATTGAACCGACTGTTGGACGAAGGTCACAACAAAGATATACACAAACCGGAATACTATACTTTGCAGAATTGGCTGATTTATCTGCAGTCTATTTTGATGCAATATACGGAGTCGGCCTTCATCGACAATTATGTTGCGATTATGTCAGGTGAATTTATCACTCCGCTTCTGGAGACAAACCTTCACTCAAAAGTTTTGATTCATCTGCTCGGTGATATAGCACAGAAGTATATATTCTCTTCACGCCAGATCGTCCAAATGGAAATTGCCGCTGACAAAATTATCAGCAGTCTGCTGGACAAGTTCATCCCGGCGGCAATCGACTTCGACACGGATATTGAGCTCCCGCCGGTACGCAAGCGTCTGATGGCCATTGTTTCCGATAACTATCGACAGAACTATTTCCGTGAGGCGGCGGGAAAATCGGAAGAAGAACGGCTCTATTACCGCCTACTTTTAATCACCGACTATATCAGCGGAATGACCGACGGTTTTGCCAAGGGGCTGTTCCAACAAATGAGCGGCTTTTAAATATAGCTCAGAGTTTTCATCAGCCAAATCAGGAGAAACATCGTAATGATGGAGAGGGAGGACGTGTAGACCAGCGTCTGACCGGGCAGCACAGTGTCAGCGCCCATCTCTTGCGCTATGCTGTAAGAGCTGACTGCGACCGGCCCGGCGAAGACAACCATGGCGGCGACCATCTCCGGGCCGCGAAAGCCGAGAGCGGCGGTGATTGACAGGAAAATTGCCGGAACGATTAGGAGGCGAGAGGTGACGGCCCAGACCAGCTCGCGCCAGCAGGCGGAGGCAGCCTTGAATTCAAATTGAGCTCCGAGGGCGAAAAGAGCGAGCGGAGAGGCCATTTGCGCAAGATAGGAAATAGATTTGTCGATGGCATAGGGGAAACGGATGCGCAGGAGCCAGGCCGCCAGGCCGAGCAGAGTGGAAACGATGATCGGATTGAAGACAATTCCTTTGAACAGCTTTTTATAGTTGAACTTCTGTTCGCCGTAGTATTCAAATAGAAAAATAGCGAAAATATTGTACAGCGGCATGGCAACAACGGAAGGCAGCATGACCTGGCCGAGGAGTTGCGGCGAGAGAAGGCTCTGTGCGAGAGGAATGCCGAAGAGAACGTAATTGCTACGGAAGATCGCCTGGGCAAGGGAGGCGCGGTATTCGCGCCGAACCGTGAAGTGGACAATTATTGTGGCAACAATGAATATAAGAGTCAGGCTGACGGCGGTCCAAATCAAGAAATCAGTATTGATTGGAGAATCATAATCCATCTCGTAGATACCGTAGAAACAGATTGCCGGTAGAAAGATGCTGTACACAACCCGATTGCTGTCGATAGCGGCCTGTTCGCCGAACCAGTTCTTACGACGCGCGACGAAGCCGGTGAGCATGAGAATCAGCATGGGAAAGATCGTATTGAATGCCAACAATAAGCTATCCATAAAAGAGCAAGCTCCCTAAAGAGAGTGGCCTTTCTAACTAAAATAACTACTTGAGCAAATTACGCAGGTCTTTGTAATATGCGTATTTCTGTCGATAAAGCCGGGCACTATCGCTATCCGGGCTATATGTCGAGATCTTGATACCGGTGCCGGTCCAGTCATAGGGGCGACCGGCTGCAAGTTGTGCCGCGCCCAAGAGCGCGAGCTCGCTGTCTTCGGAGACCTCGATAGTTTTTTCCAAGATATCGGCCATGATTTGGCTCCAGAGCGGGCTTTTGCCGCCGCCGCCGAAGAGACGCAGGGTGGATGCCTTATCCTGTCCGGGGAAAGTCTCCAGCCTGAGCTTCATCTCAAAGACAACCCCTTCCATAACGGCTCTTGCCATAGCGCCGATATTACTGTTAAGAGTCAGGCCGGTGAAACATGCACTTGTTTCGGAAGAGGGCATACTGAGTAGCGGGAGAAAGATGGTTCTGGGAGCGATCGGAACTTCGAGTGCCAGCGCATCGATCTGCTTATAGTTCAAATGTGAAGCGCAAGCATCACGGTACCAACGCAAGGCCGCTCCGGCGGTACCTATGCTGGTCTCCATAACCTGTTTGCCGGGAAAGAGCCAGCAAAATCGGGCCGGCAGACTTTCCATCGAGGCAAAGAGCGGGGTGTCAATGATAGAGGGTGCGTCTACGTCGATCAGCATCTCGGAAGCGGCGGAGGTTCCCATGGAAAGGGTGATGCTTTCGGCGCGAATGCCGGCGCCGTAAGCAGCAACCTTCTGATCCTGGCCGCCCATCATTAATGAAACGGGGTGTTTGGCGTAGGTGTCGGGGTCATGGGCCAGACCCATTTCACGTGCTGCGGCGAAGCTGACTTCGCCGACAAAAGTACCGCTATCCTGCAGCTCGGGCAGAATATCGGCGGAGATCTCAAGTTTCTCAAGAATCTCATAATCCCAGTCGCGGGCGGCGAGGTTGTGGAACATGGTACCGCCGGCAATAGTATGGTCGGTTGCCAGACGTCCGCACATCCGTAGGTTGAGATAGTCCAGAGGAAAGGCTATTTTTCGGATCCGGTTCCAGATTTGCGGTTCGTTCGTGCGCCACCAGAGCAGCTTTGTCAACACATAGACCCCTCCCCGAAGCACCTTTCCGGTACGCCGGTAGATATCTTCGATTGTGAAATGTGAAGTTATAGTCGGAACTTCAGCGGCCCCTCGCCCATCCAGCCAAGAGATAGCATTGGCGAGCGGGCGCATGTTTTCGTCCAGGGGCAGAACGGATATGCTTTGTGTGCTGATGGAAATTGCCCGGACACGGCGGGTCATATCGGCAAAAGAGGTGCTGTCAGCGGATTCCGTAGCGATGGGACTCGCTCCTTCTGCGACATAACCGAGCGTAGTTGCCACCTTGTGCAAAGCGGCACGGATGGTTTTGCAACTTACCTGCCACCATTCCTCGGGATCCTGTTCGATGTAACCGTGGTCATCGGTCAGCAACGAATACTCTTCTGCGGCAATACCGACACATCGGAGTTCGGAGTCGTAAATAGCGGCCTTACAAGTGGTCGTGCCCAAATCCAAGCCGATGTACAGGGTGTCATCGTGAACATTAGTCTGCATGCGAAGTTACCTCCTAATCAAGGGATATTGTACCAGTCCTGCGCATAAAATTCAGGCGGAATGATATACTATGAGTATATAAACCAAACAAAGAACGAGGAGAGAACAAAAATGTCACTTTTTTCAGTTAGTGTATACGACAAATCGGTATACCGGGACGAGTTAGCGGACTTTCTGCCGGCTAAAATGATTGATATTCATGCACACTGCTATGTAGTCAGCGGAGAGAGGGAGCCGATTCCCGGAGAGGTCAAGCGCACGGTCAGCTGGCCCTCGAAAGTGGCTTCGGTCAATCCGATTGAGGACTTGCTCGAAACCTATAGTCTTTTGCTGCCGGAACAAGAGGTTGTACCATTGATTTTTGCGAATGCAATCAGCGGACCCGGCGCACGGAAGTATCTGCGCGACGGGAATAATTACTGTGCCGAGGTGGCGGCGGAGCACAAGATCCCCGCCCTGTATTTTTCGCATCCGGCGGAGAGAAGCGAGGAGTTGGAACGTGCGGTTACGGCCGGCGGCTTCTGCGGCCTAAAATCCTATCTTAATTTATCTCCGACCTATTTGCCTGAAGCGGAAATTCGCATTTTCGATTTCTTTACACCCGAGCAGCTGGAAACGGCCAATAAGAACAAGTGGGTCGTGATGCTACATATACCGCGCCATGGACGACTGGCGGATCCGACTAATTTGGCACAAATTGAGGAAATAGCCGCGTGTTGGCCGGATTTGAAACTGATTCTCGCTCATATCGGGCGCGCCTATTGTTCCGGCGACGTTGGCGAAGGACTGAAACGGATTGCTCCGCTGGAGCGGGTGAGCTTTGACTTCAGTGCCAACTGTAATGCGGGGGTGATTCGCGATACGATTGACGCGGTCGGTCCGCACCGGGTGCTCTGGGGCAGTGATTTGCCTATTCTGCGGATGCGGACGCGTCGGATTTGTGAAAACAACTTCTATA
>JAAZIX010000180.1 GCA_012800655.1 Clostridiaceae bacterium
ACTTGATCGGCTTGCCGTTCTCGTCGAGGTCGACGCCGGTGAAGACCATGGCGTGCGTCAGGAGACTGTGGCCGTAGTCGAGGCGGGCGGCTTTGTCAAACTCAGGCATCGCGCCCAAGGTCTGCTCGAAGTTGAAGATATCCAGATCCATGATGCCCATATCGCGCTGGAGGAACTTGCCGACATCGCAGCCGAACCAGACGGGTTCGCTGTCAAGGATTGCGGCGATCGCGGCTGTGCGGATCACCTCGGTCGGAACATTGATGTATTTAATTATCTCGGCTTCGGCGACAGAACCGAGGTACTTGATGGTGTAAACGCGGCCGTAGGGCTTGTCGGCGGTGGGCGCGTTGATCAGGCTGACCTTATCGGCTAGGTTCCAGCCGACGGTCTGAGCGAAAAACTCCTGCGGTGTGATGTCGGACATGCGATGGAACTTATCGTCTTTGTCGCGGTAGGTGTAGGTGAAGCGGGTCGGCGGCTGACCGAGGGCTTTGACCAGAATGGCGTAGATGTCGTAGAGGAAATCGGTCTTCATCTTATTAAGCTCGTCTTTCCCAGCTCCGGCTCTGTGCGCGTCACGAAGCTGTTTGGCCTGGGCGCGCAGGCGATAGGTCAACTGATAGACCATCACACCCGAATTCGAGGAGTGAAAAGTCTCCGGCATCAATGATTTCGGCACGGCACCGTATTTTTCCAACAGTCCACTGAACATAGCCCACTGACCGCCGTCACCTAGCGGCGCGCTGAGCAGATGCTGAACCAAACGCGAATCCAGCGGCTCGTCCAGCGTATCGATGATGCTATCGTAGAAGAAATTGCTCTTCTCCAACTTGTCCCAAAAGAAGATGTAGTTCTGCGAGAACTCGAAGTTCTTGAGATTGAGCTTACGCATCACGTCGACTCGCGCCGTGTTGAGCGCGGCGAAGATCCAGCAACGGCCGGAACTCTTTTGATAGGTGATTTCTCCGCGCTCGGTTATGTTCGAGAAGACCCCGTCGTGGATGCGCAGAGCGGTATTATCCAGCGAAGCTTCGTTTATGCCGACTCGGGCGATGGCACCGGCGACGGCGGAATTGACCGGATCGGTGTCAAAGCGTTGTTGAAAATCTTTCAGCATTTCAGGTGTAATCATATTTTTGCCCCTTTCTTTTGTGAGCCGACGCCGACGGATGGCTCGCATTCCCCGTCTGCGGAGAACTCATCTGCTGATGATTCGTTTGCGGAGAGTCCGTCTGCAGATGACTTACTCAACGTATGAGTCCGCATAGCGGATCGCATCACTCGGCGTGGCTACCTATGTCTCTACGGTAGAATAGCACATCCGAGCGGATTCTGCCGACATCGCGATAGGCGGCGGCGCGAGCGGCGGCTAGGGTAGGACCGCGACCGACGCAGATAATAGAGCGGCCGCCGGTCGAGCGCCAATAGCGGTCAGGCGAAGGGGTATCGGTCGTTGTTTTTGTCGGGGCGCTGGTCGGAGTGCTCGTCGAGGCGTTCGTCGAGTCGTCCGTCGGGCTATCCGTCGGGTCGTTCGTGGACGAAGCTGTTGGAGCGTCGGAGGCGGTTGCGTCGCCGGTCAGTGCGGCGGCGCGGGCGGTACTCATGTGATATAGGCGGCCTTCGAGTGGTTCGGCGATGGTGATCGATCCGGTCCGTAGCGGTCCCTGCGGGTAGCCCTGCGAAGCTAGCACGACCCCGACCGCGTAGTCCGTGCTCCAGTGCGCGGTGGGAGTGGAACCGTCGAGGAGGGCGCGGATCAGTCCGGACAGTCCGCTCTCGAGGCGGGGCAGAATGACCTGTGCCTCCGGGTCGCCCATACGGGAATTGAACTCAATTACCTTGATTCCGTCGGCGGTTAGCATGAGGCCGGCGTAAAGGAAGCCGGTGAAGGCGGCGTCGTGCTCAATCAGCGCCCGCACGGTCGGGCGCACGATCGTCTCGATCGCGGCGGCGACATGCGCTTCGCTGATGACCGGCACGGGCGAGCAGGCGCCCATGCCACCGGTATTGGGTCCGCGATCGCCGTCGTAAGCGCGCTTGTAGTCCTGTGCCACGGCCAGCGGGCAGAAACGATCGCCGTCGACCAGCGAAATCAGCGAAAATTCGGGACCCTCCAGGCATTCTTCAATCACAACGGCGGGCATCCCGGCCTGGGCGGCATCATAGCCGGCGCAGGCGGCGCGCACCGCGCTCTGTGCGGTGGCGAGATCGTCCGTGACCGTGACACCTTTGCCGGCAAAGAGGCGATTCACTTTAACAACGATGGGGAGGTCGACAGTCTCGAGATATTCGAGGGCGGCGTCGGCTTCGTCAAAGGCGGCGTAGCGGGCGGTCGGCACACCGGCGCGGGTCATGAGCTCCTTGGCCCAGTTCTTGTCCCACTCGATGCGGGCGGCGGCGCGGGTCGGGGCGAAGACCGTCAGGCCGCGCTCGCGCAGATAGTCGGTGAGGCCGTTCGCGAGCGGCTCTTCCGGGCCGATGACGACGAGGGTGACGGCGTTGGCCAGCGCCCAGTCGGCCAGCGGCGCGGGTTTGCGCCAATTCAGCGGCAGACATTTGGCGATGTCCGCCATGCCGTCACTGCCGGGCGCGGCAAACACGGCCGCGACATCCGGGTCGGCGGCAAAGGCCGCGGCCAGAGCGTGTTCGCGACCGCCGGAGCCGATGATCAGGATGCGCTCGCGGCGGGCTTCTTCGGGACAAATTTCGGCGTGGTTCATATATTTTCTCCGTTAATTATTTGCTGAGGGTGGTCAATCGCTTTGCTTGGAACGGTTAATCACTTTGCTGAGGACGGTTAATCACTTTGTTGAGGGCGGCGGGGTAGAGTTGATATTCCACGGCGTGGACATTGGTCGTCAGCTCCTCCAGCGTCCAGTCGGGGTCGACGGTTAGACTCTGCTGAAGAATGATTGGTCCGCTGTCTATGCCGGCGTCGACGAAGTGGACGGTGACTCCGGTTTCCGGAACGCGGGCGAGGAAAGCGTCCTCGATCGCGTGTGCGCCGGGGAAGGCCGGCAGGAGAGCCGGGTGAATGTTGACGATCCGTTCGGGATAGCTCTCGAGCAGGGTGCACCCCAGTATGCGCATATAGCCGGCGAGGGCGATGAAGTCCGGGGCATAAGGGCTCAACTGACTGATGATAGCCGTTTCAAAAGCACGGCGGTTCGGGTAGTCCGTCCGCTCAAGCGTAAAGGCTGGGATGTCGAGTTCGGCGGCACGCTCCAGGCAGAGAGCCGTCGGCTGATCCGAAAACAGCACGACGACTTCGCATCCGGGCAGACGTCCGTCGCGGGTTGCTTTTACGAGATTGACAAAGTTGGTGCCGCTACCGGAAGCGAATATAGCCAGGCGAGTCGGTGAAGTCTGCGGTGCTTTTGCCGGCGAAGCTGTCGGTGACGACGAAAGCGGCGGCATGGGATAATTTGGCGGCGTCGGGAACGAAGTCGGCGATTTTGCGGTAGAGGAACTCATTTGGCTTCGTCCGCCGGGTCGTGTGGCGCTACGCTAGGAGCCGGCGCTTCGTCCGCCGGGTCGTAGGTTGCGGCGGCGTCAAGATTTTGCAGAACGACGCTCGGTTCCGCTTCGGGGTCGGCGGTAGCCGCGACATAGCCGAGCACGACGGCTCCGGGAACCCGCTCGCGCAGATCGGCCAGGACCGCATCGCTCGCGTCGGGGTCGACGGCCAGCACCAGACCGATGCCGAGATTAAAGACATTGGCGGCTTCGAGGACGCTCAATGCGCCCCGCTCCATAAGGAAGCGGAAGATCGGCGGTATCGTGAAGGCGGTCATGTCTATGACGGCGACCTGTCCGGGCGGCAACATGCGCGGCACGTTTTCGATGAAGCCGCCGCCGGTGATATGCGCCATGCCCAGCAGGGCGGGGCGGAGCGCGGCGTTGAGGAGTAGCGGCTTGACGGCTTTGACATAGATAGTGGTCGGGCGGAGCAGTTCCTCCCCGAGGGTGAGTTCGAGCCCGGCGTATTTTCGCGCGTAGTCGAGGCCGTTGTCGGCGACGATTTTGCGGATCAGGGAGTAGCCGTTGGAGTGGCAACCGCTCGAGGGCAGACCGATCAGGACGGAGCCGGAGCGGACCGAGGAAGCGCTTAGCAGTTCGCTCTTTTCGCAGGCGCCGACGGCAAAGCCGGCGATGTCGAAATGCCCCGGCGCGTAGACCCCCGGCATCTCGGCGGTTTCGCCGCCGATCAGGGCGCATTCGGCCTGACGACAACCTTCGGCGACCCCGGCGACCAAATCGGCGATCTCGGACGGCACGTTGCCGGCCACCGCCAAATAGTCCAGGAAAAAGAGCGGCAGGGCGCCCTGAACGAGGATGTCGTTGACGCACATGGCAACCGCGTCGATGCCGATAGTGTCCAGGCGGTTCATCAGCCGGGCGATCAGCAACTTGGTCCCGACGCCGTCGGTGCCGCTGACCAGGACCGGCTCGCGGAAGTTATAAACGCTCAAATCAAAAAGCCCGCCGAAGCCGCCGACCGAGCCCATCACGCCGGGAATGGCGGTCGACTCAACCAGCGGACGAATGCGCCGGACCGATTCATAACCGGCTTCGAGATTAACGCCGGCTTCACTGTATCTGTCACTACCCAATTTTCGATTCTCCTTTACGTCGCAATTATTCACGTCAAGTTTCTTCGTGTTGAAGTTGAAACGCTTTACCACAGCACTGTGCTAAATTTCTTTGCTCAAGCTGTACAGTTCGGTCGGATAGTTCCGGTCGAAGCAGGCGGAGCACAGGTTCTGCCCGAAGATGTCGCTCATCTGTTCGAGCGGCAGGAATTTAAGGCTGTCGGCGCCCGTGTAGAGGCGCAGGGACTCGAGATCCATGGTGACGCTGACCAGCTCGTCGCGCGTGCTCATGTCGACGCCGTAGAAGCAGGGCGAAATGATCTGCGGCGAACCGATGCGCAGATGCACCGAAGCCGCGCCGACTTCGCGTAGCAGGTTGACGATGCGACGGGAAGTCGTCCCGCGCACGATCGAGTCGTCGACGAGCAGAATGTGCCGGTCGCGCACCACGGAACGCACGGCGCTGAGCTTAATTTTAACGCCCTTCTCGCGCTCGGACTGAACCGGCTGGATGAAGGTGCGCCCATAGTACTTGTTTTTGATCAGGCCCATTTCGTAGGGGAGACCGGCGGCTTCGGCATAGCCCTGAGCGGCGGAGAGTGAAGAGTCCGGGACACCGACGACGATGTCGGCGAGCAGACTGCCGTCCGCGAGCTCGGCCCGATCGTTAGCGGCCAGAGCGAATCCGGTGCGTTTGCGGGCGGTGTGGACGTTAAGGCCGCGCAGATCCGAGTCGGGGCGGGAAAAGTAGACGTATTCCATGGCGCAGATCCGGTCCCGGCATTTGTCCTCGTCCACATAGAAGCGTGATTCGAGGAAGCCGTTGTCGCTGATGCGCAGGATCTCGCCGGGGGCGATGTCGCGGACGAATTCGGCGCCGATGATGTCGAAAGCGCAGGATTCGGAGCTGATCAGGTAAGAGCCGTTCAGTCGACCCAGGGAGAGCGGGCGTATACCGTTGCGATCCCGCACGGCGTATAGGGCGTTGGGGGTGAGAATGGCGTAGGCGAAGGCTCCGTCCATCTGCGGCAGGGCGGCCACGACGCGATCGTAGAACGAGCCCTTGGCCCTCTGGATCAGGTGAGCCAGCAATTCGCTGTCGCCGGTGCTGTGGAAGATACTGCCGGCGGCCTCCAGCTCGATTTTTAGTTCGCGGCTGTTGGTGACACTGCCGTTGTGGGCGATGGCGAAGTCGCCGGCGTGCGAGCGGATGACGATCGGCTGAATGTTGACGGCGGTGTTTTCGCTCCTCCGCGCGTAACGCACGTGGCCGAGAACGCGATCCGATTCACAGTCCTGCAGGTGCTCGGACCGGATTACGTTGTGCGCCAGACCGAAGCCCTTGTGCACGTGAATCAGTCCGTTTGGCAGTACGGCGGCAAGGCCGGCGGCCTCCTGTCCGCGATGTTGCAGGGCGGTCAGGCCGTAGTAGGCGATGTTCTGCGCTCCCGGAACGTTAAAGGCGGCGATAATGCCACATTCTTCACGCATTGTCGCTACCCAACTCCGCCTCGATGCGACGGATCACCTCGAGATAGGCCGATTCGACACCGCCCAGGTCGCGGCGGAAGCGATCCTTGTCCAGCTTTTCATTGGTCTCGCTATCCCAGAGGCGGCAGGTATCCGGGGAAATTTCGTCGGCGAGGACGATCTTCCCGTCAGGAGTGCGGCCGAACTCGAACTTGAAATCAATCAGGCGCAAACCGCAGTCCAGAAATATCTTTTGCAGGATCCGGTTGATGCGGTCCGTGTAGGAGTAGATCTGCGCCAGCTCCTCGCGGGTGGCGAGGCGGATAGCCAGGGCGTGGCTGTCGTTGATCAGCGGATCCCCAAGAGCGTCATTCTTGTAGCAGATCTCATAGATCGGCTCGTCTATCTCGCTTCCCTCGGGGAGGCCGAGGCGCTTGGCGGCGGAACCGGCGATGACATTGCGCCCGATGACCTCGAGCAGAACAATTTCGACCTTGCGGCAAAGCTGTTCGCGCTCATTCAGCTGCCGAACCAAATGGGTCGGTATGCCCTCCCGTTCCAGCCGGGCAAAAATCAGGGCGGTCATACGGTTGTTGACCTTGCCCTTGTCGACGATCGTGCCCTTTTTCTCACCGTTAAAGGCCGTGGCGTCGTCTTTATAATGAATAATGACCAGTTCCGGATCGGAGGTCAGAAAAACTTTTTTGGCCTTGCCTTCATAGAGCATGGCGCCCTTTTCCACATTCTCATTTGTCTTACTCATCGTTGCTTCTCCTTGTTAGTTCCCCTAATTATTATTTCGGTATTAAGCCGGCCGTGCCGTCACATCGCGAAGTATCTGACGCCGGCGCGGAAAATGTTTTGATCAAACTGTCCCGGTACGTTGCGGTACAGACCGGGGATGTAGCGTTCGGCCTGTCCCATCTTGCCGAAGATCTGTCCGTCGGGGGAGGTGAGTCCCTCGACGGCGTAGTCGGAGCCGTTCGGGTTGTAGGCCGGATCCATCGTCGGACTGCCGTCGGGGCGGCAATACTGTGTGGCGATCTGGTCGTTGGCGAAGAGCTCGGCGGCGACTTCCGGAGCGACCATGAAGCGGCCTTCGTCGTGCGAGAAAGCCAGGCTGTGCTGTTCGCCGACAGCGAAATCGGCCAGCCAGGGGGAGCGATTCGAGCGCACTACCGTGTGGCTGATCGCCGCTCTGTGGCGGTTGCTCGCGTTGCGGAAGAGGATCGGGTGCGGTTCGTCGGCGGGCGTGATTTTGCCCCAGGGCAGGAGACCGCAGTCGAGTAGCGCCTGGAAGCCGTTGGCGATGCCGAGGATCAGACCGCCCCGCGCGAGGAACCGCTCAATGGCGGCGGCGACCCGCTCGTTGCGGAGAGCGAGCGCGACGAAGCGTCCGGCCCCGCCCGGCTCGACGCCGGAAGCAAAACCGCCGGCCAGCGCGAGGATTTGCGACTGATCCAGTTGCTCGGCGAAGGCGGCGAGAGAGTCTGCCAGCTCGGCCGGGCCGCGATTGGCGATCCGAGCCTCGACAGGATGTCCGCCGGCGGCGGCAAAGGCCGCGGCCAGGTCATATTCGCCATTGGTACCGTAGAAAACGGGCAGGAGCACCCGCGGTCCGCTCTTCAAATGCAGAGCGGGGGAGCCGTGCGGCGCGGACGGCACCGAGTGCGGCACGTCCTGATAAATCTGCGCCGGATTGATCTCCGTGCCGGCCGGGAGCTCGAAGCGGGCCTGAGGGCGGTCGCCGAGATCCGGAGCGTCGGGATAATTCGGGGCATAGCGCTCATCCAGCCAAGCGGCGGCTTTGTCGATCGGGATCGAATATTCGGGGAATTTCACGAAGGGTCTTTCCATCGAACGGCCGATATGGATGTAGTCGGGGTCGGAGAGGGGGCGATTGCTCGCGATAACCAGAGACCCCGGCAGAGCGGCGAACCAATCGTCGACGGGTTCCAGCTTAATACCGATGTTATTGCCGATCGCCATTTTGACGACAGCTTCGGCGAGACCGCCTGACTTGACCGTTGAGGCGGCAACGACGTCGCCGCTACGCATATCGTCGCGAACGCGCTGCCAGAGCCGGCGCAACTGCGGGAAGTTCGGCATCCCGTTGGTCAGAGGACGATGGGCGGCCAGGTAGAGATCAAGGCCGGGCGTGGGCAGGGCGGCACTTATGACTTCATTGGCGGGCATGAGTGTCACGGCGAAGGTGATCAGGGTCGGCGGGACGTCGATATCGTTGAAGGTACCGGACATGCTGTCCTTGCCGCCGATCGAGGGCGTGCCGAGTTCGAGCTGTGCCTTGATCAGGCCGAGAAGAGCCGCGGCGGGCAGACCCCAGCGTTCGGGATCCTTGCCGGGCGAGGGGAAGAACTCCTGGTTCGAAAGGCGGGCGCGGGTGTAGTCGGCACCGAGAGCGGTCTGGCGGGCGCAGGCTTCGACAACGGAATACATCGCGCCGAGGAAGGGCGAACAGTGCGAGAGTTCCGGGTCGTAACCATGGGTCAGAACCGTTGCAGTTGCGGTTGCGGGCGTAACATCGCCTTCGGATTGCGGTATCAATTGGACGGAGCCTTCCTCCTCAGTGCGACGGGTCACGCCGCCCCAAGGCAGCAATACCGTTGTGCGGCCGATAGTCGAATCGAATTGCAAAGCCATACGTTTCTGCGAGGCGACATTGGGGGAGGTCAGAACCGAGTACAGCTTTGCGGCAAAGTCGGCGGTGTCGGCTGTCGTCGCAACCTCTTCCGCGCCGAGCGTTTGAGCGTCGGGAACTTCCGCGTTGTCCGATTCCGGCGCCCTCTCCTCCGTGCCGAGTATTTCCGCGGCGCGGCGGTAGGGGTAATCGTCGAGCGGCGCGCCGGCGATGCGGACGATCTGTTCCTGGCGCACTCCGTTGGTATTGAGGAAGGTGCGGCTCATGTCGACAATGCGCTGTCCCCGCCAGTTGATGACCAGGCGCGGCTCGGCCGTGACCGTGGCCAGCTGTGTGATCAGGAGGTCTTCCTCCGTGGCGTAGCGGGTAAATTCGGCGAGGTCGGCGGGATCGATCATGATCGCCATGCGTTCCTGCGACTCGGAAATCGCCAATTCGGTGCCGTTGAGGCCGGGGTATTTCACCCGGATAACATCCAAATTAATATTGAGACCGTCGGCCAATTCTCCGACCGCCACCGAGACGCCGCCGGCGCCGAAGTCGTTGCACTTTTTGATCAGACGGGCAGCTTCGTGACGACGGAAAAGCCGTTGGAGCTTGCGCTCTTCGGGAGGATTGCCCTTCTGGACCTGGCTGGCGGAAGTGTCCAACGAATCGGAGGTGTGCTTTTTGCTTGAGCCCGTGGCGCCGCCGATGCCGTCGCGACCGGTGGGTCCGCCGACCAAAAGGATGAGGTCGCCCGGGGTCGGGGTGCCGCGTTGAACATTGGCGCGGGGTGCGGCTGCAACCACGGCGCCGGCTTCGAGACGCTTGGCGACATAACCGGGATGATAAATTTCTTTCAGATATGTGGAGGGCAGGCCGATCTGATTGCCGTACGACGAAAAACCGTCCGCGGCGGTGCGGCTGATCACCGACTGCGGTAGCTTGCCGGGTAGCGTGGCGTCGAGCGGGGCGGTGGTGTCGGCCGCTCCGGAGATGCGCATTGCCTGATAGACGTAGCCGCGCCCGGAGAGCGGATCGCGAATGATGCCGCCCAGGCAGGTTGCCGCGCCGCCGAAAGGCTCGATCTCGGTCGGATGATTGTGAGTTTCGTTCTTGAAGAAAATCAGCCAGGGTTCGCTGCCGTTCGCGGTCGGCAGATCGACCTCGATCGTGCAGGCGTTGATTTCATCGCTGACTTCCCAGTCGTCCAGGCGGCCTTCGCGGCGGAAGGCGCGGCCGACGGAGGTGGCCATATCCATCAGCGTGACGGGGCGCCCGGTGCGTTCGTTGAACTCGCGCAGACGCGTGTATTCCAGCAGGGCGGATTCGATTTCCTCGCGCCACGGACCGGGCGTAATGGCGATATCGGTCAGTTCGGTCTCAAAGGTGGTGTGGCGGCAATGATCGGACCAGTACGTATCCAGAACTCTGATTTCCGTTTCGGTCGGATCGCGCCGCTCTTCGTCGCGGAAATACTTTTGCACGTGCTCGAGATCGGCCCGCGTCATTGCCAGGCCGTAGTCCGCCTTGAATGCGGCGAGTTCGCCCGGGCTGTTTTTTATGAAGCCGGTCAGCGTCGGCACCGGCTCCGCCTCCGGAAGGGCGGGCGGGGTGAGGACGGACATGTCTTTGACGCGGCATTCGACCGGATTGATCAGATAATCGCGAATACGCTCATAATCGGTGGGTGAGATCCGTCCGTCCGGCGCCGAACTCGTAAAGACGACGAGAAAGCCGGTGCGAATCCGCGGCAGGTTCGCGGTCTCCGCGGCTTTCATCCCCGGACCCGCGCTCGAAGCCGCGCCTGAGCCGGACCCCGCGCCCGAGCTGGCACCTGTGACCGTACCCGAACCGGCGCGTAGTAACAGAAGCGACTGTTCGGCAGAAGCGGCGCGCTGATCGAATTGGGTGGGCAAAAATTCCCAGGCCAACCAGCTACGGTTATCGAGTGCCAGCTTTTGCAATAGTACAGCTACGTCCGGCACAATTTCGTCGGTTGCGGGCGAGGTGCAGATATCGTTTTTCAGCAACTCGAGATCCGTCGCGGTCGCGCCGTATATGTCGTATATGTCATAGAATTCCAGGGATTGTAAATCCGCTATCCGCAGGTCTTCACACAGGCGCTGTAGCAGGCTCTCCGCCGCGGTGCGAAATGCCTCGCGTTTGCCGACCAGGAATCTGTAATTCATCATTGCCACCTCAATTAATAATCAGTCTTAAAAACGGCTTAATCAGGTTTCCGATGCGGCGATTTCGTCACTGCCGAAAATCTGTTGGCGTACTACATTATCGGTTTGTTTGCGATTGTACTCGGCCAGCCGACCGGCCAGCTCGGTATCGGAGAGGGCGAGAATGCGGGCGGCATAGAGAGCGCTGTTTTTGGCTCCCGCCCGGTCGGTGGCCATGGTCGCCACCGGTACGCCGCCGGGCATTTGAACGATGGAGAGCAGTGAGTCGAGGCCGCCCATCATCTTGGTCGGGATCGGCACGCCGATAACCGGCAGATCGGTCAAACCGGCGATCACGCCGGGCAAATGCGCCGCACCGCCGGCGGCGGCAATAATGACCCGGCAACCCCGTTCGGGCAGCGAGTCGACGTATTCAATAAGGGCTCGCGGAGCGCGGTGGGCGGATAGCACCCGTACTTCAAAAGACAGACCCAATTCGTTCAGAGTCGAAAAAGCCGCCGACATAATACTTGCGTCGGAGCGGCTCCCCATAATCACAGCAACCTTACTCAAAACACCCTCCTTCGCTATTTGCCGGAGGAAAAGCAAACAATGCCCCGGCCCCGCGCCGGAGGGTTTCGTCATCGTTTGCCGGCCACATTCCACATGGCTCACCACGGCAATTAACTAAGCTAATTTTACTCCGAACGTAGAATAAAATCCAGCCGCCGCAGTTATACGCAGGCATGGTGGCTATGGGTCATTTAATAGAGGATCATTTCCTGCGTCTCGAACGTGAAAAACTATTTCCTTATCATGACCGGCTTCACCGACATTTATTTATGGGGCTACAGGTAATTACTTGAGCGAACTTTGTGTAGCAGCATCCAGTTTCCAAATGCCGCCCGACTCTTTGAGCACGATAGAGAACCATGCGGTGTTGTCGTCTTTGGCTTCCCATACGTATGTACGACCGGGCCATTGAACATTATAATAATACATGGTGGCATCAACCCCGATATGCTCTGCGATATCCTCATAAGTGTAGTCGGCGTGCTTGGACCCGGCGAATATGGTGCGTCCTTCAAGCCATTCCACCGCAGTCTTTCTTAAGGTTTCTACAGACGCTTTCTTGTCCGACATGGGCTGAATCTCGGTGGATTCGTAGTCCAGATTGTACGGATTTTTCTCAGTAGCGGAATCGCCGACTTTGCCGGCTTTATCGGCTTTAATGGTTTCACCGACTTGACCGGAATCACCTTTGCCGCCACAGGCAACGAGCCCTGCTATGAGCAGGATACCAATAATAACAATTGCAAACTTTTTCATGCTTTTCCTCCTTTAAATATTCATAAGATCTTTATAATGTGTTTAAAAAATTGTTAGATATTTGCGATATTGTACCGCATGGTTTTACTTGTCGGACTTGTGACTGTGCACATCATCCACTTTCGTATTATTTCGTATTATATTGTATTATATATATAATACACATTGCAAACCTAACGCGTCGCCCCACAAATAATGTCGATGAAACGGGTTCGGAACCGGACGACGGCGCCGGAGGAATAGCGAGAAAAAACTGCCCGCTCCTTGAAGTGGAACGGACAGCTTGGTGAGATTGGATGATGTTGGGGCGGAAGCTTTTTCTTTGGCGCGGGGCCGCAGAGGGCGGAACTGTATCCGCGGATTAGCGGCGGATCAGAACTCGCGTCTCTTGCGTTTTTCCTTGGCGTGCTGCCGGAACTCGCCCGGGGTCATTCCGTAGGCCTCTTTGAACTGCTTGATGAAGTGGCTCATGGAACTGAAGCCGGACATTTGGCTGACCTGCGTGATCGAGTGGAGGTCGACGCGCAGGAGACGCTCGGCCTCGGCCAGACGGCGGGTGGATATGTGCTTTACGATGCTGACGCCCATGACCTCGTTGAAAACCCGCGACAGATAGAATTTGTTTACGTTGATCGCGTCGGCAATGATGTCCAGGCTTAGCTTTTCCTTGAAGTGGGCGTCGATGTAGGCGGCGGCCTCCTCGACGTGCTGCTCTTTCTCCTCCTTGGTCTGAGCGGTGCTGGCGCGGCGCGGCGGAGCGCTGTGCTCGGCAAGCAGGACGAGGAGCTTGAGCAGTTCGTAGCGCAGGCGCAGTTGCTGGAAGAGCGTGATCGGCTCGTGGGAGGTTTTGACGATGGTGTTAAGAAGGCGCACGACGGTGTGCAGAGCTTCGGTGTTGGGTATGCTGATGTGGCGCTGCTCGAACATCTTTTTGAACACTTTTTGGATGGTCGGGGAGGTAATGTATTCGAGGATGAACGGAGCGAAACGAATCAGAATGCGGTCGCGCTTTTGGCCGGACGCGTAGGTTGTGTGGTGGGGTGCGTATTTTTTTACGAACATGATGTCGTTGGCGCGCAAATAGTAGGACTTGCCGTCGACTGTATAGGTCATGCCGTTGCCGATATAAAAGTACAATTCATGATAATTGTGATAATGGCTCTCGATGGGCTCTTCCGGCCCCGCGTCCGAGACCTGGCTGACAAAAATAGGGCCGTCAAAGCCGGAATGTTCAAGGATCATCTCACTTTGCTCTTTCTTTGTCATGATAATTTCCCCCGTCTAAATATCTGTTTTCTCAGTTCATTCTAACATCACATTATTGCGTTGTCCATCCACTGACGGGTGCGCAATTCTTGCGCGAGCAATATTTATCACGGGGAATAATTTATAAAGTTGAATTTTCGCTGTCCGCGGTTTTTTCCTTTTTTGACGCCTCGGTTTCCGGTCTGTACGTTTTGACGCCGAAGGTGAAATAAAGAATATGGAATAACCATACGACTCCGAGAATGGCGCAAGGTATGTACAGCCTTTTCAGCATCATCATCGTAAAACCGAACCCCATCAGGAGCGTTAAGGCAATTATCGCCCTAATTTTCGTCGCAATGGTCATGCCCTGACCTTTGACATAGCTCTCCAGGTTCTTTTTGTAGAGCTTGGTCTCGACGAACCACGCATATAATTTCTCGGAACTTTTCGCGAAGCTGACCGTCGCCAACAGCAGGAAGGGGACCGAGGGAAGCATGGGCAGAACCGCCCCGAGAGCGCCGAGCCCAACGCCGACACAACCGAGGACAATCCAAAAGATCTTTTTAAGCTTCATTTGCCTTCTCCGTCATTCTTTCTCCGTTATGCCTATCCGTTATATTTCCCGCGTCGCCGTGATAGATGCGGTCGGCGATCGCCATCGTGGATTCGCGATGGGATACGAGGATAATGCTCTTTTTGCGTTTTTGCTCTTTCAGTGCCCTTAGGATGATGCCTTCGTTGATGCTGTCCACGTTGCTCGTCGGTTCGTCAAGGAGGATCAGCTCGCTGCCGCGCAGGAAGGCGCGGGCGAGACCGATACGCTGTTTTTCGCCTGATGAGAGATTGTCGCCCAGCATACCGACTCTGGTTTGGTAGCCGTCGGGCAGGGTGAGGATGAAATCGTGAACGGAGGCGAGTTTGCAGGCGTTTTCGATTTCCTCCATGGTCGCGTCGGCTTTGGCGATGCGCAAATTATCTTCAATGGTTTCGTCAAAGAGGTATGTTTCCTGGCTGACCATGGTCACATTATCCAGCAGGCAGTCGGTGTCTATTTCGTCGATATCGATACCGTTGTAGTTGATTTCGCCCGCGTCCTTCTGCCAGAAGCGTAGCAGCAGTTTCAGGAGGGTCGATTTGCCGCTGCCGGATTTGCCGACGATGCCGACGATCTCGCCCTTTTCGGCGCGCATGGAGACGTCGGAAAGCACGGGCGTTTCTCCGTCATATGAGAAGGAGAGGTTCTTGACCTCCAAGTTCGCGAAATTGAAAGTTTTGCCGTTTTTTACGGGCGTGACCGCGGGCTCTTCCTCCAGCAGATTGAGAACGCGGTCGCCGGCTGCGAAGGTCTGGGTCAGATCGCCGGGCAGGGCCGAGATGGCGATGACGGGACCGAAGGAGCCGAAGACGGCGACGACGCCGATGATCATGCGGCCGATCGAGAGCGCGCCCTGTGTCACGAGCAGGATGCCGACAGCGAGGGCGATGAGGATAAAGACGGAGACCCAAAGTTCCGTCGCGGCCGCCGCTTTGGTGGTGTCGCGCTTCAGTTTTTTGGTTTCCGCCAGGAGCAGGTCGGAGCGGCGGTTGACTTCCTTTTCCCGCTCTTTGCCGGCGTTGTTGAGAACGAGGTCTTTGATGCCTTTGATGCTGTCGAGGAAGTAGGCGTTGAAGGAGGCGAATTCGGCGCGGTAGCGGACGCCGGAGGCCTTCAGCCGGCCGGAGGAAATGAGCGGAACGACGATGCCGATCATCACAAAACCGACGAGGGCGACGAAGGCTAACCACCAGCTTGAGACGAAGCCCGTGAACAGAACCACGGCGGCGGATACGATGACGGCGATGCAGATGGGAGAGATGGTGTGGGCGTAGAACACTTCGAGGACTTCGATGTCGGATGTGATCATCGCGATGATGGAGCCTTTTTGCTTGCTCTCGAGTTTGGCGGGGGAGAGGATTCGCAGTGCCGCGAAGATTTTGTCGCGGAGGACCGCGAGCAGGCGGAAGGCGATGTAGTGGTTGCTGTATTGCTCGATGTAGCGGAGTATGCCGCGGAGGGCGCCGAAGCCGATGGCGAGGCCGATGATGAGTCCGTAGGAGAGGGCGATGCTCTCACCGAGGGCTTTGGCGACGCCGACGGCGCCCATAAGGGTTACGCCCATGGCGCAAATAAAGCCGAGGGAGCCGTTGATGGCGGCGAGCACCATGATATAGCCGAGACTGCCGAGAAGCAGGATCAGGCTGGCCATTATTTTCGCGCCGCTACGGCGGAGCTTTTTCTGTTTGTTCATGCGTTCACCTCCGCGTGGTTGTCTTCCGGAGTTGCCGCCGGGTCCTTTTGCGACGCCTCTGTGTCTTCTTCGGGTTCTTTCGCGTAGCCTTCTTCGGGCTTTTCCACGTTTTCCGCGTGGCTTTCTTCGGGCTTTTCCGCGTCTTCGGCGTAGCCTTCTTCCAGCTCCTTTTGCCGGGAATAGAGCCGGGCATAGCCGCCCTGTTTGCTCATTAACTCGTCATGAGTTCCGCTTTCTTTGACTTCGCCCGCTTCCATGTAGTAGATGCGGTCGGAAGGCACCACGTTGCCGAGTCGGTGGGAGATCACGATCACGGATTTTCTCTTGGCGAGTTCCCGGACGTTGGCCATGATGACGGCTTCGCTCTCAATGTCGATATTGCTCGTGGCCTCATCGAAGATGTAAATGTCCTTATCCGCGACGAGATTTACCGCGAGGGCGAGGCGCTGTCTTTGTCCGCCGGAAATATTGACCGCGTCTTCGGTGATAATCTTGTCCAGCCCGCCGTTTTCGCGAATGAATACGTCGAGGTTGACCTTTTGCAGCGCCGCGCGGATGGCTTCGTCCGTTACGCTTGGGTCGGCGAGCATGAAATTAGCGCGGACACTTTCGTTGAAAATATAGGTGTTGTGGCTGACTACCGCCAGATGGGAGTAATAGTTCTCGCGGGATAGGCTCTCGACGGGCTTTCCGCCTACGGTGACGGTTCCGGATTGCGGGCGGAGAGCGCCGAGCAGCATATTCACGACGGTTGATTTGCCACAGCCGGATTCGCCCACGATGGAGGTCATGCCGGCTTCGGGAAAGTTCATGTTGATGTTTTTCAGCACATTCCGGTGGTCGTCGTAGGAGAAGCTGAGGTTTCGCACGGCTAGTGCTGTGCCTTCGACTGCGCCTTCGCCCCAGACGGGATCGGGGCGGTCAAGGAGCGAGAGAATTTTGCCGCCGGCGGAGACGCCGCTCATTGCCACGTGGAAGGCCGATCCGAAAGCGCGGAGAGGGAGGAAAAATTCGACCGCTACAAGAATCAGAAACAGTGCCGCGAAAGGGGAAAGACCGTGATTTATTTCGCTGAGTACCGCGATGGCGATGCCGAGACCCGCGCCTCCGTAGGCCACAAAGTCCATGATGGTGACGCTGGACAGTTGCATCACAAGCACTTTCATCGTGATCTTGCGGAACTCCTCGCTGGCGGCATTCATTTTGACGTGTTG
>JAAZIX010000181.1 GCA_012800655.1 Clostridiaceae bacterium
CCAAAAGGCCAAGCAACATCGCCAGCACCATGACTACTGCCAGTAATTTTGCGTGCTTTTTCATTTTTTCTCCTCCATTTGCGCAGACTCGGCTCGGTGCCGTCTCTGCATAATTATCGTATAACGGTCTTCCGGGTGACAAATTTACACAGTTCACCCCCCCAGAAGGCGATTATTAACCAAAATACCATTATTCTCAAGATTTGTCCAGTCATAATAATCCTTTTTAACAATTTTTAACAATTTTTTGTGATCTATTCTCTCGCAGGCTCTATTTCGAGAAAAAATGGCACAGACCGTCTACTGTTTCTGTATAATTATGAGGTTGAACGAATATTTATGAATGGAGATTAGCAATGCCGCTTGACGGATTAACCGCCCACTTCCTGGCCGAGGAGCTTGACCTGAGCCTGAAGGATAGTCGTATCTTCCGTATTGATCAGACCGATCGACAAGAGATTGTGCTTTCACTCAATCCGCCCCGCGGAACAAGCGTGGAGCTACGTATCGGTAGTTCGGGTGATCAGCCCGAACTCAGCCTCCTAAGTGAACGACAGGCGGGTGGCGGAAATTTACCGCGCTTCGGCCAGTTGTTGCGCAAATATATGCCCGGTGGGCGCCTCAATTCCATCCAGGCAGTAAACTTCGACCGGGTGATAAAAATAGATTTTCTGCCGGCCGATCCTTGGGGAGATCGTCCAATGGCCCTTTATTTTGAGTTTATCGGACGTTATATAAACTTAATCCTGGTAAATCCGGAAGGGCGGATCATTGACGCCCTAAATCATATTGACGACACGCAGAGCCGTCTGCGCGAGGTTCTGCCGGCACGCCCCTATCAATTACCGCCCTCGGCCGGGCAAATTATGCCGACCGAAGTTCCTCTCCTGCCTGAGGTGCCGCTCGAATGGGCTGATCTGTTTGCGGAAACGGCGCCACGCGCCCGCGAACTGATTGCCGTCCGGATAAACGGCGAGCCGACTTTGTCCGAGATCGTCACAACCTGCCTTGCCGGTTGTTCTCCCTTTGCCGCCCGCGGTCTTTGTCGACGAGCGGAGCTGAACGGCAACGAGTTATACAGTCAACTATCGCCGGCGGCTCGTGAACGATTTCACGATTCCTGGCATCAGCTGATCCTTGCGGTACGGAGCGGTCGGACGGAGCCGACGATCTATCTTCAGTCCCGTCCCCCTACCGGTCGATACATTCCGGTTGATTTTCACGCCTTCAACTGGCCGCTGTCGCAATATGAAACGCAGTCGGTCGCGGATTTAGCCACGGCCGCCGCCGTGGCCTTCGAAGCACGACGTTCATATAATATCTGGTCGGGACGGCACCGTCGCTTAAAAAAAGAGATTGACAGTCTGATTAGGCAGGTTGAGCGTCGCCTGAGCCGTTATGCCGCCGACCTGAGCGCGGCAGAGGATTTCGAGCGGGACAAGCGCTACGGAGACCTGATTTTGTCCAATCTGCATTCAATCGAGTCCGGGCAGAGCTCCGCCGTCGTCCAGGACTATTACCAAGACCCGCCGATACCCGCGGAAATTCCTCTCGCGCCGGAGCTCCCGGTGACAGCCAATGCCCGACGCTATTACCGCTCCTACACGCGCAAAAAAAATCGCCGCGAAATACTGGTCGATTTCGTCAAGGCCGGGCAAATTGAATTGGAATGGTTACAAAACATTAAAACCGCGTTGGACAACAGCCGTAACCACGATGATCTCGCCGCTATTGAGGAAGATCTACGTTACGCCGACCGAATAGCCTCCGAGCAGCGTCGGCTCGGGCAAGACCGCGAACCTAACTCTCCGGCGCCGAGACAGTACCCGGGAGTAGCCGGTCGGCGCAAAAAAAACGGCAACAAATATCGCCTTGCGGCCAAAAGCAAGAAAAATCGACCGAATGCCGAACCGCAGTCACAACCTTTGGAATTCATTTCGAAGGACGGGCTGACTATTTTAGTCGGTCGCAATAATCTCCAAAATGAGCGCCTGACTTTTCATATCGCCCATAAGGATGACATATGGTTACACATCAGCCGTCAGCCCGGATCACATGTCATCATTCGCTCCGCCGGTCAGTCGGTACCGCAAAGCACCATTGTTGAGGCGGCACAGATCGCCGCGTGGTACAGCAGTGCCCGTACTGCGGCAACGACCGTCGGCGAGTACGGCGGTTCCGTATCCGTTGACTTCTGCCCGGTCAATCGGGTTAAAAAGCCGCGCGGAGCGCGACCCGGAATGGTAAATTATTTCGACCATCAGACCATAGTCGTCAGGATGGAAGAGCCGGCCCTTCCGGAGGCGGAACCGTCCTGAATGCGTTCTGTTCGCGCAGTTCGGCGCTAACGGTATAGTACATTTGCATGATGGTACGACCGTTGCTCTGCTTGAGTCCGGCTCGCTTGATCAAATAACGAATGGCGCGTTCGACATTATTGCGTTCCGTATTGAACTGCCGTCCGGCCAGCCTATAGATGAAGTCGAAAGTCTGAGCGCGCAGAGACGGATTCTTTACCAGTAAAAAAACTATATACCGCATGTAGTTGTAGCCGGTCAGATCCGGATTGAATAGGTGCCGCAACATGGCTCGGTCAATTCTCCGTAACAACTCCTCATCGGCACCGCGGCTACCGTGCCGTACCGTCTGAGCCTCAATAACCTCGGCAATCTGCTGACCGGAACGCTGCACCTCTTGCCCGTCAAAGAGGTAGGCCATCCGTCCGTCGTCTTCGCGCAGAAGCAAAAAACCCTGCCGTTGCATCATGCTACGCACTTTACTAAGAAGTTCACGCTCTCCGGTAACGATATGGAAAGTCAGCGACGGCGCACTTTTGTAGGGTGGCATGTAGCTTACTTCGTCGTTTGCGGGCAACATTTCTGCGGCTTCCGCTCCCTCATCAGAGGATGAATTGTCCGGATACTTTATCACCTAAGGTCCTCCGTAATAATTACTCGGACAGGCAGTATCACACAAAAAAGCACGCATGTGTTGGACAGAAAATAAGCCAGCGCAATATCGAGCGCTTCCGCCCGCAAAGAAATCTTATTGAGCGGACACGAGTTTCGCGCCCCGCTGACATCATAATGTCATAAAATCAGAGTACGACTTCTCTATCTCTCCCAGGGTCGATCATCGGGAGACAAAACATCATCGATAAGAATCTCATTGCTACCGTCCGAGCGCAAGCCATAGAGAAACCAGCCGCCGCCTATATCTTCATTTCGGTAAAAAATCCAATCGCGAATCAAAAGCGGTGTGGAGACTGGCTCGCGATTATTGGCTCGAATCACTGACCCGGCATTCCCGGGATGCGCACGGTCCTGAACCGGATAGTAACAGATATACGACGCGGCAGGAACAAAATAAAGTCGGCCGTAGTAATAATTGATCTGCGCGCAATTAGGCATATCACCCAGACACGCGGCACTCACCGTTCCTCCATCATCCGCATAACCGGACAAATACCAGATCCGTGCCTCATCGGAGAGATTAATGAAATAAATCCCGTTCTCCCCAGGCTCTCCGGGTACTATGGCATCGACCCGATTGGCAAAGATTTCTCGCGGTTGTGCTCCGGATCGTTCGGCAACATATAGGTGGCGATTCTCCTCGATCGAAGTATAAAACACATGCGATCCGTCCGTTGTATAGCTACCGATCGCCGTAGCGGTCACTTCTACTCCCGGACGCTGAATGTCCTGCGGGACGACAATTTCCGGCGCCGCCTCGAAATACCGAACTTCCGGCAGGGGAATTTCTTCGCCCAACGGCGACAGGCGATGCCGTAGCGCGGAACGCAAGCGCAGATCGCGAATCGGCGCACTCTTCAATTTACCGCCGTCGTCCGGCGCGCGATAGTAGAGAGAACTGCCGCAGACCAAAAGACGCTCGGCGGCTTCGTCAACCAGAACTTGCGGATCGTAATCGCCGTCGGGATCGGCCATATAGATCCGCTCCCCCTGACGCTCGGCGATAAAGATCAGATTATCACCGATCAGGTTCAGACAAACCGCATTGATGCGATGAATGAGCTCGGAAGGCGGATTGCCCGGCGTCGGCGGATTGCCGGGGCTGAAAAAATCCACCGACAGGCGCATTATGTCGTGGGCTGCAAATTTCTGATAGTAGATCAGGTCGTTCTGTTCAACGAAGAGGCCGTCATTATTGATATTCCCGGGCGTATTGCCGAAATAGTTCGGATAATCGCCGCGATATTCGCCGTTTGTCCGCAAAGTTCGGACAAAGTCGGCATAGCCGACGGCATCGTCAGCGCAAATATAGTGATAAATCAGACAGAGATTGGCCGAGCGGCGCAACTCGACGGCACGCTCCACAGAGAGATTCGGATCACGGGAAATCCGTTCCGGCAAATCCTTCCATCTGGCAATCGGATCGGACTCCACAGCGTCGATCAAATCCTGCCAGGCCGCTACCAATTCCTTATAGGGATCAAAAATATCTACCGGCTGTATGGGATTTCCGGACGCATCCTTAAGTTGCAGATAAACCCCGGCGGCCACATCCTTGAGCACGGCAACCTCGGGATACAACTCCAGCCCCGCTTTCAGCCATTTCTCGCCCGGATCCTTTAGACCGCACAAATAATAATAACTGGACAATGTGGCATAGACGTCCGCTGTCTGTTGCGCGCGAAAATCCGCGGCGGTTGCCGACAAATAATCCGCCATCTTTTCATAAAGGCGCATATTCGTGGCGGCCAGGTAAGCTCCCCGGTTGGCATCCTCGTCCTCGGCATCACGTGCCAACAATTCTTCGAATATCGACAATGCCTCCGCATACTTTTCGCCACGCAATTCGAGCAGAGCCGCTTCCAATTTCTGCTCGCGCTCCGCCAGCGTCGGTTCCGGCGGCGGCTGATTGCGTCGGACAAGCAGAAATCCCACCAGCACCAAAAGCAGGATCACAAGACCGATCAAAACCAGACGAACGGCCCTTTGCCTATTGTTCACTTCGCTTTTCGACATAAGCTCTCCGAAACTACCGCAGACGATCTACCGGCACGGCGTTCTTGACAAAATGACTCCAGCGCAAATAGTTTATATCGTACGTTCGTCCCGGCTCCACTGCCGTCCCGATCTCCAGATAATAAGTCTCTCCGGCCGTATCAACAAATATATTCGGCGGGAAGGTTCGACTGACCTCGACCCTTATCGTGAGATAATCAGCCCGTAGCATACCCGGAAGATCCAGTAGCAACGGAGCAAGGATCAGCCCTACACAAACAATAATCAGAAGCGAGTATAGTAGCGGCAACAACCACTGGAAAGCATAGCGCAGACGACCGCTGCGATTACGTTTGAGGGCGCGAATCAGAAGGATAACCAGTAGCAGACTGATCAGCAAACTGATCAGCAAAAAGGTCAAGTATGTGCCCATGATTTCTCCCATAAAATCCTCCGTGCCACTATGCAAGTAATTCGCGCAGTTCCGCCTCGCTAATTATTTTAACATTCAACTCCTGTGCCCGGCGCAATTTGCCGCCCGCCTTTTCGCCGGCTACCAAATAATCGGTTTGTCGTGAGACCGCCGATGTAACCTCACCGCCGGCCGCCTCAATCGCCGCCGACGCCTCTTCGCGCGTCCAGTTCGGCAAAGTCCCGGTCAGAACGAACTTTTGTCCTTGCAAAGCCCGTTGTTCCGCCATTATGCTATCCGCCCGGGTCTCGACGCCGAGTTCCTCCAAGCGCCGCAACAATTCCCTGCTCTCCGGTCGTTCCAGCCAAGTGCTCAGCGAACGGGCGGTAATCGCACCGATATCGCGCACCGCCGCAAAGTCGGCTTCCGAAGCCGACTGTAGAGCCGTTAATGACCCGAAGTGATTGATCAGACGCCGCGCCGCCACGGAACCGACATGCTCTATACCCAGGCCGGTTAAAAGCGCCGCCGGACCGCGCTGTTTGCTCGCCTCGATCGCATTGAGCAGATTCCGGCTTGACAGTTCACCCCATTGCGGCAGGCCGGCCAAATCAGCCTCATGCTCCGCCAGCGTATAAATATCGGCTACATTGCGTAGCAGACCGGCCTCGATCAGCTGAGCCGCATTGGCCTCGCCCAGACCGGCAATATCCATCGCCGTTCGACCGGCAAAGTGGGTGATATGTCGCAGTAGCTGTGCCGGACAGGCGGGATTGACGCAGCGGGTATCCCTGCCGTCTTCGCTGACAACCAAAGTTGCGGCACAGGACGGGCAGTTCTCCGGCATGACGAAAGGTCTGCTCGTTTCGGAGCGTTTACTCAAAACAACGCGATCCACCGCCGGAATAACGTCGCCGGCCTTATAAATATATACATAGTCGCCTATGCGAACATCCTTCTCCGCCAGCCAGGCGGCATTATGCAACGTCACCCGACTGATCACCGAACCGGCCAGGCGGACGGGCTCCAGAATGGCCAACGGTGCGACTCGTCCGGTTCGACCGATCTGTACGATGATATCGTTGACCACGGTCTCGGCTTCCTCGGCCGGAAATTTGACCGCCACCGCCCAGCGCGGCGTTTTTGCCGTTCTGCCGAGCTCGACGCGTCGGGCAAGATTATTCAGTTTAACTACCGCTCCGTCAATCTGATAGGGCAAATCATGACGGTGCTCTTCGATCGCCTCCGTCGCCGCCAGAACCTCCGCCGTACTTGCGACCGGTGACGAGACAGGAAGGACTGTCAGACCCCATTCACGCAATTCGGCCAGGGCCTCCGCATGTGTAGCAATGCCGAAATCGGCGGCGTTTTCCAACTGAAAAGCCAAAAAGGATAATTTTCGGCGGGCGGTCACTGAGGCGTCCAGGAGCCGCAAAGAACCGGCCGCCGCATTGCGCGGATTAGCAAAGAGAGACTGCCCCTCGGCCTCGCGATCGGCATTCAGAGCGGCGAAGTCCGCCTTCGCCATATACACTTCCCCACGGACGATAACCCGCTCGGGCGGGTCGGCGGTCTCCAGCCTTGCCGGAATGCCGGCTACCGTGCGTAAATTCGCCGTCACATTTTCCCCGATCTCACCGTCACCGCGGGTAGCACCCATGACGAAACGCCCGTTTTCATATGTCAGGAGAACGGACAGACCGTCGATTTTTTCTTCGACGCAGAAGTCCGGCTCCTCATCAGGTGGGGTATTTCCGCTCTCCCGCACCAATCCGCGAATTCGCTCCAGCGCGGCGGCGAGTTCCTCCTGAGAAAAAACATCGGTTAAGCTCAATAGCGGAACCGGATGGCGCACCGATTCCAACTCCATCGCGACTGTACCGCCGATCCGCATAGTCGGCGAATCATCGCGACGCCATGCCGGGTGCAGCGTTTCCACATCGATCAACCGCCGCAGCAACTTATCATAGACCTCGTCGGGAATCTCAGGGCTGTCCAGATCATAGTAAAGCCGATTGTGATAACGAATCAGCTCTACCAAAGCGGCATAATCCGTCGGGCTGTAATCCGACGCAGACAGGCTGAGCAGTTGCATTTTTAATCTTGTACCAAATCCGCCGGGTCGATTTCGCTGAGCAGTTCTTTAAGTACGGCGACTTCTTCCGGAGTCAGTCCGACACCCTTACCGGCCTTGGTGCGTCCGGGTGCCCAGTCACGGATCTCCAACTTCGGTCGCCCCTCATTCCAGCTGATCAGATTCAGTTCCTTGCTCCATCCGGAGGCTGAAGTTGATAAAATTCCGAACGACTTAATGACATTAAATGTAATTTCTCTCTTCTCCGCCATTTCGTTCCTCCTCGATATTGATTCATCTTGTCGGCTGTAATTTTCGCCGACCCACTGAAGCATGATATACTGTGCCGCGAATTCCCGCAAGGGAAAAATATGCGTTGTAAAGTTGCAAAGGATCTACGCAAAGATGATTCTGCTGTATATTTTTATCGGCCTATTCGCTCTGCTCTCCCTTCTGATTCTGCTTGAACCGATGTTTATGAAGCTCGAGCGGATCACGCTTTCCTCTTTAATCGATCTGCAGAACTCCGATTCCGACCGACGAAATTCCGCTTTCGTGCCCGGTAATTCCGATGCCGTTGAACCGTTGCGCCTGCTCTTCTTCACTGATGTCCACGCCCGTTGGCTACGGGTGCCGCGCCGGGCAATCCGTCGCGCCTTCGCTCAGGCCGCCGCCGACAATGTCTCCGTGGTTCTCTTTGGTGGGGATCTGATCAACGACCGCTACGACGTCAAACGCGGACTCAAAGTTCTCGGTCGTCTGGCCGCCCTTTCTCAATCATACGGTCTCCCCTTTTACGGTGTCAGCGGCAATCATGATCATAGATTGACAGCAGAGCAATTCTCCGCCGCCGGTATGATCCTTCTGGACGGAACAACCGCCTTCATCAAGGACAATAAGGATCGTGAATGGGCTCTCATCGGTCTGGAAGATCTGCGCACCGCTTTCTGTCGGAAAGAGAATATCGCCTACCAGAGTAATTTGCGCCGGGGCATTCCCCGGAACTA
>JAAZIX010000182.1 GCA_012800655.1 Clostridiaceae bacterium
CTCGACGACTGTCTCTCGGCGGTGGACGCGCTGACCGAAGAGCATATTCTAAGGGAATTGCGCCGGGGACGGGCCGGAAAAACCACGATTATCGCCACGCACCGCCTTTCGTCGATCTATCACGCCGATTTGATTCTGGTTTTGGACAAGGGACGCATCGTGGCGCGCGGCACGCATGAGAGTCTGCTGGCGGAGGGCGGCTGGTACGCCGAACAATATAAACTCCAGCAGATGGAGATGCGGCGGTGGAAAGGAGGCGACAATGTTTGAAGAAGAAGTCATTGAGCGCCCCCAACTGAGCAGAGCCGAGCTGAAAGCTAAAAACCGCTTCCGCAATCGTCATTTGTGGCGCTATACCCGGAGAGCCAAGAGTAGCCTGATCCCCGGTCTGATACTTGAAGCGCTGACCGTCGGCACTGATTTGGCCGCGCCGTATATCGTCGGCCTGATCATGAATCAACAGTTGGTCGAAGGCGTCGGTCCGCGCGACCCGGGCTTCTACGTCGGCCTGCTGGCTCTGTATCTTCTGCTCACGCTCGCCTCGGTAGCCTGCCGCTATTTCGGCAACCTGTTCCTGAACCGGACCGCCAACCACATCGCCCGCCTCATGCAGTCGGATGTCTTTGCCCACCTCCAGCGCCTGCCGATTGCCTACTTCGATCGTCTGCCGGCCGGCAAGGTCGTCTCACGTGTGACCAACGACACTAAGGCGGTGCGGGGCCTCTTCTCGGCGATCATGATTCGTCTGCTGACCGCCTTCGTCTACGCCGCAGGAATTTATATCAACCTGCTGTTCCTGGATATCAATCTCTTCCTGATCGCCCTCGTTCCGATCCCCTTCGTTATCCTGACCATGTGGAATTTCCGGCACAAGTCGGCACTCTACAGCCGTGAATATCGATCGGCGCTTTCCGAGCTTAATTCGCAGGTCAATGAGAGTATTCAGGGCATTGAGGTAGTTAAGTCGCTGGGACGTGAGGAACGTGTGTTGGGCGAGTTCGAGACCGTCAATAATCGTCATTGTCGCATCGGTATAAAGCTAAATAAGCTCTGGGCCTTCAGCGCCGGCAATATCACCATGGTTCTTCAGTACATTGTTCTGGCCGCCGCCTTGGCCTATTTCGGCTTCGGACATTTGACCGCGCGCTGGTTTGTGCCGCTGGGGAGTTTGTACATTTTTGTCGACTATATGATTAAGCTGGGCGCCCAAGCCAACAACGCCACCACCCGGGTCGGTGATATGGAACGGGCCAAGAGCGCCGCCGATCATATTTTCGAACTTTTGCGTGAAAAGCCGGTTGAGGAGTCCGACCTGGGCCTGGAGCCGATTCGCGGCGAGGTCAGCTTTGAGAATATCAGCTTCGCCTACAATGAAGAGCCGGTTCTGCGCGAAGTGAGTTTTGCGATTCTGGCCGGGGAGACGGCGGCCTTTGTCGGTCCGACGGGGTCGGGCAAGTCGACAATTATGAACCTGCTCTTCGGCTTCTATCGACCGCAGGAGGGACGGATCTGTATTGACGACATTCCTTTCGAGGATTTGTCGATTCAAAGTCTGCGCCGCCAAATGGCTATCGTTCTGCAGGACCCCTATCTGTTCACCGGCACGCTCTACGGCAATATCGCCCTCGACCGTCCGGAAATTACGCCCGAGATGGCGGAACATGCTTTGCGCGAAGTCGGCGGCGGCAATCTGCTCGACCGTCTCGAAGCCGGGATCATGAGTCCGGTCACAGAGAAGGGTGCCGCTTTCTCCGCCGGGGAGCGCCAGCTGATCTCTTTCGCCCGCGCCCTGGCCCAGGATCCGAAAATACTTGTTCTCGACGAGGCGACCTCAAGCGTCGACTCCGAAACCGAAAAGCTGATTCAGCACGGGATCAGCCGCCTCGAGCGCGGCCGTACGACGTTACTCATCGCCCATCGCCTTTCGACCATCCGCCACGCGCAGCAGATCTTTGTCCTCAAAGACGGACGTATCGTCGAGCGGGGCGATCACGACGCACTCGTCGCCGCCGACGGCATCTATCGTGAAATGATCGAGGAACAGTCGCGCGGAGCTGCCGGTCTGCGGCAATAAGGCCGGGGTAGACTCTCCGCTAATAGTGTTTTAGCTACTCAAAAACCATCCTATTTATAGACATTTTCATTGCTTTATCGCCAATTTTGGCAAGCAGGCGGTGCATAAAACGAATACCCGGACTTTTCATGTCGTAATAACCTAGCATATATCCTTTTGAGCTAACTTTTATTTTTTCTGACCAATTCAAGTCTTTTGCGGGATTATTTACATAAAAGTACCCGCTCACATCGCTAATTCCCATATTTTTTAGCGTTTTTCTCATCATAATTTTTAAGCCGCACTTCCCCACACTATCAAACACCAAACAACCTCCCGGGTATCTTTTTGAAAGTTCCAAAACCAAGGATCTTACCTCATCCCTCTTAAAATAATGGAATACTCCCGCGGCAAAGAAAATGACCCCGTTAGAGCCATCCACTTCATCCATCCACGCATAATCGTTTAAGTCGCAAGAGATATTCTTCTCTCTCTCGCCCAAACAAATTAAGCGCTCGCGGACAGATATAACATCCGGAAAATCAATGTTGACAATATTGCATAAGCCATTGTCGCAAGCTTTTCCCGTTTCATCCAGGCCGCAACCGAGATTAACAATCGTTGCCTTAGGATATTTCTCTAAATAGTTTTTTATTTCCCAGATAATATCTAATTGACGCATGGCTGCTTCAAGGGCGCCGAATTCATATAAAAAAGAGTCTTTCTTTTTTTCCAGTTCGGAAAAATCATAGTCCAATCTCTCGCATAGCCTCTGCGCAAAAACATCCGTATAGAGTTCGGAGAATTTCTCGGAACACATTTTTCTCCCATATAGCGGGATTATAAGCGTTTCCTGAACGGTATTCTTCTCAATTTTAACTTTTTCCATGCTCACATCTGTCCCTTCTGTATTTATTCAACTATTTCATATCGTCAAGCAGAAAGAAATTTTCTCCGATTTTCTTTGACCTTATGGAGCATAAACAAAGATCCGCCCAACATCCATATATTCCCTAAAGTCCAAGCGCCAAGGACTATGGCATTTACTATTGCGTGGTTGCCGCAAAGGCCGACAAGGCTGAAAAGCAAACTCCCAACCGGCATTGAAAACACCCAGCACCAACGCGGATAAGGGCTGAAAGCCCCGGTGACCGCTCTTATATGAACATAAACCTCTATAAACCAGAAGACAAAAAACACAATATAGAGGGGTAATGAAAAATAACTGACGAATTTTATGGAAGCGGCCAGAGCAGTCGCTGGATCGGCAGCTGTCATATACTTGTAAAAAAAGGCGGCGGCCAGAGAAGACATATGCACACCGGGACCGCCCAGAGCCAAGCAGCCGAGCATGCCCGCTCCGTACAACTTGGCATATTTCCGCGAATAAGGCTTGATCAGTTTATAAATACCGAGATGACCCAAGACAGAAATAGGCGCGCCGACCAATCCCAAAATAGCCGACCAGAACAGCTTCCCGTCGGATATTGTCAGATACTGCGCAACCAGCCCCTCGATCCCGCCCCGACTTGTATCCCTAACGCTCCAACCTACGAGCAGGTCGCCGGCAAGGTTAATAAAGGCGCCTATCAGTCCTATTTTTAATAAGAGACTAATCCCGCCCCAATCTATGCCACCCTCGACTTTAAGCGCTTTCGTCATGCATGGTTTCCCTCTCATTCAAAGAAAATGACACTTGTTAGGTTAGCTTTTGCTAACTGAATGATTGTAGCAAAATAGCTTCGCGCGGGCAACAACTACTTTTGCACAACTACTTTTGCGTGTGGCTTCAAATCTTGCCTCAAAATGCCATCGAAGACTTTCGAACAGTTTCTAATGGAGAATTATTTTTAATTCAGGATGATTTTTCGCCAGCCGGAGGGTATTTCTTCCGGCTCGCGGCAGGTCAGGAGAATTATCTGCTGTCCGGTTTCGGCAATTTCGCTCAATAGGGCAAAGGCGGCGGTTTCGCGTTGCGGATCATATTGCACCAGCGGATCATCCAACAAAATCGGTAAAGGCTCGTCGGTATTAATTAAGGTTGCCATGCTGAGCCGCAGTGCCAAATACACCTGATCCACCGTGCCGCTACTGTACAGGAAGGCGGTCCGCTCGCCGTATTCGTCCTGATGAATGTTCGCCCCGAGTTTCTGATCAATGCTGACCCGGCTGTATTTTTCGTCGGTCAAAATCGCCAAATATTCCGAGGCGCGCTCACTGACCACGGGATTCAATTCGGCGTCCATCCGCTTCTGCGCCGTGTCCAGGAGCCCGATCGCCTGCTGCAACGTAGCGTAGTAGCTTGCGGCTTCCTCAATCTCTTCCTCTAATTCGAGGATACGGCGCTCGTGTTCATCCGGGTCGGGCAAATTCTCAAAGCGCGAACTCAGCGCGCTTTCCAAGGCGATTTTCTCTTCGCGATTCTCGCGCACTTTTACCGTGGCGGCATTCAGTTCGGTTACGGCGCGGGTGAGTTGCTCGGCAATCTGTTCCGCTGTTATCTCCGCTGTTATCCCCGCTGTAATATCTGTGGCCGTTTCTACAGTCGTAACCGTCTCTGTCGTTTCCGTCGTCTCCCCTGCGGCGTTCGTCTCCATCCCTGCCATCTCTCCCGTAGCGGTCGCTTCAATTTCCGCCGCCAGATCGCGCAGTTTTTTCTCCACAGAGGCTTCTGATCCTACCCGCTCAAGAATATCGGCATAGGCGGCCGAGGATTCTTCGAGTTCGCGGCGCAGATGCGTCTCCGCTCCGGTCAGGCCAGATAGGCTATTCTGCCATTCCTGCCAAAGTGTCGTCAGGCGGCGTTGTAAATCGGTCTTTGCCGCAGAACCGCCGCTCAGAACGGAGGTGGAATCAATGCCAAAAGTAGCGCTCAACTCGCCGAGACGCTCCTCGTTCGCCGCGCTGAGTTCGACAAGCTCGGCAACGACCTGCTCCTGCTTCGCGCGCATTGCCGCCAGACCGGCCTCAGTGGTAGCGAGATTGTTCGCAACTGTATCGAGCTCATTTTTCAGACGCTGCTCATTGTTTTCCTTCCGGGACTTATCTTCAAAGGCCTGTTGCGTGTCTAGGTGCGCATTGCGGAGACGGGATTGGAGAATCTGTCCCAGCCGTTGTTGCAAACGCGTCAGTTCGTCAGCCTGTCCGCTCGCCGCCAGCGCTTCGTGCGCATAACCGTTCTGTTGATTTGTTCGCGCCGTCAAAGCCTCTATCGTGCGTATATAACGCTCCTGCCGCTCCTCATACGCGCGCCGCTCCGAGCCCACTGACCGTCGATCGAGCCACATCGAGGCGGACTCTGTCGAATGAAAATCTGCCGCGTAGGGGTCAGACGGATCGGGCGAGCCGATCAGTTCCGTCGCCTCCTCCGCGTTCAAATACTCGGCATCCCGGGCTCCGGCAAGAGCAAGCTCTCGGCTGATTTCCCGATGCCTATCCCTACGTTCCCGCCGCTCCGCCAGGGAATTCTCCGTAATCGCTATGTCGCCGTTGAGTTCGCCCAGTCGATATTCGGCATCTTTTCTCTGTCGCTGAGCCTGCAACATGCCGCCCGCCGCCAAGACGCCGGTAATCAGTACGACCAGACCGATATTTTGCCCGGTCAGCCAAGTCACCGGCAAAGCAATATTTATTATTCCCGAGATCAGAAGCGCGCCCAGAAGAATAAAGATCAGAGCCGCGCCGCCAAAGAGCGCTGCGTACCGCCGACTCTTCTGCCGACGGGTCTCCGTGTTGCTGTGGCTTCGCTTCTGCTTCTCGAGTTTTTCCTGCAGTTCGGCACATTCTTCCTCGGCGGTCCGGACAAGTTCCTTTGTTTTTTTAAGTTCCATCCGGCGCTCGCGGATCTCGCTCAATTTTGCCGCGAAAGAGCGTCGTTCCGTCTCCACCGTCTGCGCGGTTTGCATCTGGCGCTCTTTTGCCGCGAGAGCCGAATTATCAAATTTGTATTGTGCCTGTCTCAGACTCTGCTCGATCTTGCGGCTGTGCTCGGTCGAGTCGGCATTTGCTTCGCTCAGCAACTCAAGCTGCCGTTGGATTTCTCTTTCTGCACTCCACACCGTTTCCGCTACTGTGCGTTCGGCGGTCGCCGTCTCCAGCTCCGATTCCAGGCGTTTCCGTTGTTCTGTGTTAGCCGCAACGGAAGCACTCTGCCGTTTGACCTGCTCGGCAACGTTTTCGCGCTGCTCGAGCAGGCGACTCTCCTCCTCCAGACCGCCGCTAAGTTTAGCAAATCGGGCGTTGATCGCTTCCCGATCCACGTCCTTGGCCGCGACTCCCCTTAGGCTCAGAGCGGCAAGTTCCCGCTCCCAATTTGCCCACTGACTGCGCGCCGTGGCCAATTCCGCACCGCGCCGATCGAGTTCCGCCCGATCCCGGCACGTTTGCCAATAAGCCGCACGCCGACGATGATGGCTCTCCGCCGCTTCGAGAGAGGTTCGACGTGCTTCGACAGCGGAAAGCTGTTCAAGGGCCTGGTCATACTCCTGCCAAACGGCGGTTATTCTTTCCTGCTCCTGTTGCGCCGCGCTCAGAGCTACTTCCAGATCCGGTAATTCACCGCTATTGCGCTTATTGCGCAGGGCACTTGCGGCCTCCTCCAGGCGTTTCCTCACCTGGTGGGAGTTGATATCGTCGGTAATCGCCGGGGCATCGCTCGACTGCGCCAACGTCTGCTTAATATCGGCGCAACCGCTGTCGTCGGATTCGATCGGACTCTCGAGTTGCCCCGTAAAGGCCGAATAAGTAAAGGCCGCCTGACTGATGCCCAAGATATACTCGCCCGGCTCCTTGGCGCCCAAATCGATCGGCGCGCTGTCGAACTCGCGCGATAGAGTCGTGCGGTCGCGAGACGGGGTCGGGCCGAAAGTGCGCCGGATCGTATAGCGCGTCCCGTCGGCGGAGGAGAGTTGCATCTCACCGCCGCATTCCCGCCCGCTCCAGGGCAGCCAGGTATCGCGACGACGGCTAACATCCTGTCCGCGATTGTCCCCCAGCCCGTAGAGCATCGCCCGAATGAAGGTCAAAAGCGTACTTTTGCCCCATTCGTTACGGCCGACCAGAAGATGCGCGCCTTCTCCCAAATGAAGTTCGTAGTCGTGCAGCTTGCCGAAAGCGTTGATTTTTATCCGTTCGATAATCATGTCCGCTCCGTCACGCTCCGTTTGATATCCTGTCCGTTGGCGGCGGCGAAGAGCATGTCGATGGCGGCTTCGGTTCGGGCCGCAGCCTCGGCGTCGCCGCTTCGCTCCGCCCGCTCCAGCGCATCGGCGCAAACCCGCGCCAGATAGCCGGAAAAAGTCTTATCCTTCAGCCACTCCCGCCAAACAAATTTCGGCCAGGCGCGGTTGATCAATTTGAGTATCTTAAAGCTGTGGCTCTCCCGCAGACGTAGCAACAACCCCTCCGTTTGAACCAGGTAGTTCGGATCAGTCGATCCGGTCAGAATCAAGCGATAGAAATGTTCCCGCGGAGACACCGCGCCCCACAGTCCGAGCTCGAGCACGGTCGGATCGGCACCGGAAACTCCCGCTACGGTCGAACCGCCGGCTTGGCGAGATAAAAGAACTTTCGCAATGCGCTCTGCCGCTTCCGCCGTCGTCGCCACCCCGTCCATATCAATCTCAACGGCGCGGATCTCCGGCAGGCTCAAGCTGACCTTTTCATCGTTGCAATTGCCGCGGCGGTCGATTTCAATTCGGCGGACGAATTTTGTTCCGAGCTCATCCATGCCGCGACCGCAGGGGCAACCGGAATAGGAGTAGTACGTTTGTCCCGCTCGCCGCAGCTCGGCATCGCCCAGATGGATATGCCCCAGAGCAAGATAGTGCAGACCGGAGGCGCCGATATCGGCCGGGCGGAGCGGATTGTATTCGCTGAGCGGTCCCGTGGATCTGCTGTCGTCGGCGACGATCTCGCCGTGGATCAGGCCGACGCGCCAAAAGTCCCGGTGCTGCGCGCTCCCGATCGGACGGACGACACGATGCAAATTCGCGGGCGGCTCCGTGCGGTAAGGCGCGACGAAGCTGGCGCCGTACACCATTGTATTCAAATACGACAGTTCGACGACTTCCCCTTCACCGGAAAAAATATAGACATTATCGGGCTGGCCGGGCAGGAACCAGGGTGAGTCGGCGGCGAGCGGATCGTGATTGCCCGTAGCGATAAAAATCGGCAGATCGGGCACGCGCCCCAGCGTCCGCCAGACATGCTTCATCCCATCCCGGCGCAAGGACTTGGACTCTAGAACGTCGCCGGGCAAAAGCAACAGATCGACCCGCGTATGTTCCGCCAGCTCGATAATCCGTTCAAGTGCCAGACTGAGAGCCTCGCGTCGTTCCCGCGCATAGGCACCCAAATTCTGCGGTAGTGAACCCAGATGGAGGTCGGCCGCGTGGATCAGGCGCAGAGCCTCACGCCCGGCAACAATTTCACGCCCGGCGGAAGCACTCTCGCGCGCCGTGGCATCCGCCGCGCGGCTCGCGATAAATCTCGTCCAGCCTCCGTTCAGCCCGGGCATCTTACCATCCTCTAATTCAATTTACAGTAACGCGCCACAAAATGCGCCAATACACGGGTAATTGTCAGGAATTCCTCACAGTCGATGAACTCGTCCGGCTGATGCGCCCCGCCCGGGAGATTGAAGTCGCGGAATATACCGTAGTTGAAGCTCAGCGGTGAGCCGTACTTCATAAATATATTCAGATCGGAAAGGCTGGCTCCGGCGCGGCGCGGGTGTTCCCCGGTCACGAGCGCGGCACAGTCGGAGATCAGGTCGAGATCCGTATTGTTCTCGGCACAGCCGCTGTAGGGGAAAAAGCGCGTCGTTTTATAGATGCCGTTCGATTTGAAGCCGAGCCGGCGCATCGCCGGAACAATTTCGTTCTCATAGACGGCGTTCATGCGGGCGAAGAGTTCCTCTTCACTCCAATCCGTATAATACGACCAACTGAGGTGCCCGCTACCCTGATTGGCACCAAGCGCGCCGGCGCCGCAGGACATGGCAAAAAGACGATAGGCATACTCGACAAACTCGGTGTCCCTGTACCACTCATTTTGGGAAAGACGTTCCACCGCCTGTTCCCCCAGCTTGGCAAAGGCTGATTGGGCAATACAGAGCAGTCCCGCGGTTTTGTTGTTGACGCCGACGACCGTCTCGGACTGAAAGTCCAGTGCGAACAAACCGCCGCCAAGCGCCGCAACCCAGAGTTCGCTGTTGCCGCCGTCGAGATTAATAATGCTACGGGTCGGATATTTGAGACACGAGGCCAGTGCGCCATTGCCGCCGCCGTACTCCTCGTCTGTGTATGAAGTAAAGAGCAGCGGAATTTCCGCCTTGAGACCGAGCTCGGCAATACCGCGCATGATCATATAGGATGAGGCCAGGCCGAACTTATTGTCCCCGCTGCCGCGACCGTAGATGCGTCCGTCGGCAATCGTGCCCGCGAACGGCGGATAGGTCCAGGCGCTCTCATCCCCGGCCGGCATCACGTCCATATGCGCGGCCAACAGCAACCCCTGCTCACGCACCGTAGCGGACTGCGGATCGACATCCTTGTGGTAAGCAGTTAAGTTGGGGCGGTCGGCACTGCCGCGGCCGGGTAAAAATTCCTCGTGTTCGGTCAGGCCGGGCACATCGTCCGGCGCATAAATATCTACGGCGTAGCCGAGATCTTCGAGGGATTTGGCCAGAAATTCCTGCCCGATCTCCTCCAGACCGTGCGTCTGATAATTCGTCGTGTCGTAGGAGATCAGCTCGCAAAGGTAATCGTAGAGATCCTGCTCATGTGCCACTATCCATTCTTCCAAGCGGCGGGCCACCGCATCATTTGCGTCAAAGCCGGGGGTCAATACTTCGTCGGTAAAATCCGTCATTCTCGGAATCCTCTCTCGGTATAATTCATCTAAGACCGGACATTCCGGTAATTCCTAACCTAATTTGCAGTAACGTGCCACAAAATGTGCCAGGACACGGGTAAGATCCAGAAACTCCTTACAGTCGATGTATTCATCCGGTTGATGAGCCCCGCCCGGAAGGTTGAAGTCGCGGGATATTCCGTAGTTGAAGCTCAGAGGTGAACCGTACTTCATAAATATATTCAGATCGGATAGGCTGGCGCCGGTACGACGCGGGTGTTTTCCTGTCACGAGCGCGGCACAGTCGGAGATCAGGTCGAGATCCGTATTATTTTCGACACCGCTGTTGTAGTGGAAATAGCGCGTCGTTTTATAAATACCCTTGGATTTAAAACCGAGTCGGCGCATCGCCGGAACAATCTCGTTCTCATAGACGGCGTTCATGCGCGCAAAGAGTTCCTCCTCGCTCCAATCGGTGTAGAACGACCAGTTCAGATGGCCGCTACCCTGATTAGCGGCGAGCGCGCCGCCGCAGGACATGGCGAAAAGGCGATATGCATGCTCGACAAACTCGGTATCCTTGTACCATTTGTTTTGGGAAAGACGTTCAACCGCCTGTTCCCCCAGCTTGGCAAAGGCGGAGCGGGCGATGCAGAGCAATTCCGCGGTTTTGTTATTTACGCCGACAACCGTCTCGGATTCAAAGTTGACTGCGAACACGCCGCCGCCGAGTGCTACGACCCAGAGCTCACTGTTGCCGCCGTCCAGATTGATAATGCTCCGGGTCGGGTATTTGAGACAAGAGGCCAACGCACCGTTGCCGCCGCCGTGCTCTTCGTCGGTGTACGAGGTTAAAAGCAGCGGAATTTCCACCTTGAGACCCAGCTCGGCGATACCGCGCATGATCATATAGGCTGAGGCCAGACCATATTTATCGTCACCGCTACCACGACCATAAATATGTCCGTCGGCAATCGTGCCCGCGAAAGGAGGATAAGTCCAGGCACTCTCGTTCCCGGCCGGCATCACGTCCATGTGTGCGGCTAACAGTAGCCCCTGCTCGCGCACCTCGGCGGAATTTGGATCGACATCCTTTTGGTAGACGGTCACGTTAGGGCGGTCAGCGCTGCCGCGACCGGGCAGAAAAGCCTCATGCTCAAGCAGACCGGGCACATCGTCCGGCACGTAGACATCCGCAACATAGCCGAGATCCTCGAAGGATTTGGCCAGAAATTCCTGCCCGACCTTCTCCAGACCGTACGTCTTATAATTCGTCGTATCGTAGGAGATCAGCTCGCAAAGGTAATCGTAGAGATCCTGCTCATGCTCCACTATCCATTCTTCCAATCTCCTGGCAACCGCATTATCGGCGTCAAAGCCGGAGAATAATATTTTGTCGGTAAAATTCGTCATTTTCGGAATCCTCTCTCGGTAAATATTCTTTCGGTGATATTCTATATCACATTTTCCGACAATGTTATCTCAGTCGGCACTCTGCACTAATAAAAATACCGGTCAAGTTTGCGCGACTCCCTTGTTGCGGTAGCGCTGCGTTTGAACCCGACCGGCATTAGGTTTGTTTACGTTCAGTCAGCGAGATTGAACCGGCGCATGGCCTCCTCGGGAGTCACGCCGTGCTTGACGACCGCGCACAGAGCCTTCTGATAGGCGATCGGATCGGGCTGCTGAATGGCATTGCGTCCGAAGACCACGCCGCGGGCACCGGCCTCGATCTCCTCCTGAGCCAGACGCAGGGAGTCGATGACGTGCGGGGTCTTTCTGCCGCCCAGACCGAGAATCGGCAACGGGCATCCGGCAACGACGTCGTGGAACTTGTGCGTGTAGAAGGTTTTGATCAAATCGGCGCCGAGCTCGGCCAGAATGCGCGTGCCGCGCAGAGTATTCTCATGCATCGCCTCCGCGGAGAGATTATCGCTGTCGTTGGGGAAACTCTCACCGATAACAGGAATTCCGTAGCGGCGCGCCTCGTTGCAGAGCTGAGCGAACAGTTCGACATTGCGGGCGTCCTGTGCCTCGGAACCGGTCTGCAACGTCAGAGAAACCAGCACCATGTCGGCGCCCATCTCGACGGCATCTTTGACCGTAAAGGCCAGGACGTTGCGCGACTCGTTATAGCCCCACTCAAAGCAGAAGACCGTGCTCCAGTTCAGTCTGACCACCGCCATCGGGGCTCCCTTGTAAGCAAATGCGCTACCCAATGTCTTGAGCATGCCCGGCGCAAGCAAAATTGCGTCGACGTCGGAATCAATCTTCTTCACCGTCTCACGCAAATTGATCATTCCGGGAATCGGGCCGTCCATATAACCATGGTCAATCGCTATAACCACGGCATTCTCACCATTAGTGAAAAAGCGGTTCATTCTGATGTCTTTTCCTGTCATACAATCCTCCGTAAATAACGTATTCTCATTGTAATTTCGCGTCTGCTTCGTTTCGGCACTTGCGGTGCGGAACGGTACACGCTCTTTCAATTGTACCAGAGAAACCGTTATTTTCAAGCTATTATTCCCTTTTGAGTTTTCGTAAAATTTTCCGACTTCACTTTGCGAATTACGCTATGAAGAGGTTCAGCCGGGTGTGATTTATAATGACGGTTTTTTAAAAGTAACCGCTATACAAACGCTCCATACTGATCGCTCTTATGCGTTCTTCTTGGAAGCAGAAGGAAAATCCGTTCTCTTTACCGGCGATTTGAAACATCCTGACGAGGACTTTCCTTTAATTGCCAAAGAGCATAAAACAGATTTTATTGTTTGTGAAAGCGCTCATTTCAATGCAACAGACTATCTGCCCCATTTACGGGAATACAAAACAAAATTAATATTTGTGTTAAATCTATTGCGTGGTTTTTCTATACGCACGGTAACAATCGACAGGATCACGATGAGATTGTGTTCGCGATAAGATTGCGGTAATGCGAGCGGAGCTCAAACCAGCAACCTTCGGCGTACAACCCGAGATTCTCTATGCGAGCTAATTGGCTACAGGCTACGGGCTACGCCAACACGGGCCACGCTACGCACGTGCCTACTGTTACTCCGTTGCTTTTCCTGAGCTTTCGGCAACTTTGCAGGTTGGGGCCTTTTTTCAGCGTCGGTGCCCTTGATAAAGTTGCTTAATTGGCGAATGACGATCGAAGCAGAGGATTAACGATGGTTTTCTAGTATTTTTGCCACTATTGTTAGCAATAAAACAGTTTACGCCGGATACGGGCAATCATTGGTAGCTACGTGGTCGCCTTAGTTGCAAAGTTGCCGAAACTGATCCGCGGGACGATCCCGACAAATCGGCGCAGACAAATCGTTGGTAGTCGCACTTGCGCACTTGTGGCACGCGGCGGTATATGCAATTAACAGGTATATGCGCGGCAGCCCCTGTAGCCTTTACAGAGACTTTTTTTTCGTTTATCCTCAAGTAGCTTGGATTAAGGTCTTAGCAGTGACTGGAGTTTTAAGAAGAAAGGATTCTATATGCCGGTAAAACTTGATTTACAGCGTTTGCAAGAAGCCATCGACAAATACCTGCAGCAACCCGCACCGACCGGAAGAATTGTTTTCTACGGCTCGTCCACTTTTACGAACTGGAGCACGGAATGTGATCGGCGTCCGCTGGAGGACGATATCGTCAATCAGGAAAACCAGCCAGTGGCCTTAAACCGTGGTTTCGGCGGATCAACGGCGGAGGAATTGTTGTACTATTATCCGACCGTCGTCAGACCTCTGGCTCCGCGAGCACTAGTTACCTATTGTTTCCCCAACGACAGATTCTTCAAATATAAACCGGCGGAAATCGTGGAGATTCTGGATCGTCTCTTTAACTACGCCCGAACCGACTTCCCCGGCATCAAACTCTACCATTTACTGCCCTGCCTGTATGAAAAACAAAAGGATAACTTGCCTTACCTTGAGGATCTGAACAATTTCATCGCTCTCATGGAGCAATATCGGGCGGAGCAGCTGCCGGAGCTACGTTTGTTGTACCAGGTCAAATCACCGCGTTTTTTCGCCAATCCCGAAGATGTCGGTAATTACCGCAAGCCCCGCGCCGAGTTGTTTATCGAAGACCAGATGCACCTGACGCAGGAAGGATATGACCTCATGCGTGATTTTTTCCTGGAAGAGTTGGCTGATATTTTGTTATCATCAACATAATATCTATAGAAAAGAGTTATTGAATGGCACGCCAGTGTTTTTATTGCGGCCGTGTTCTCGGCCCGAAGGAAAAATGTGATTGTCGTAGTCGGATGGAAAGCCGGACGAATGCCGGAGCAACGGCTCAAAGCGGAGGAGCTGAGGCCACGGCTCA
>JAAZIX010000183.1 GCA_012800655.1 Clostridiaceae bacterium
CCCTGCTGGCCGTACTGGTCGGTCCGCCGATTGCCGGCTTTATGCGTTATTTGGGAGATGTAGTCAACCACGCTACCCGGCTCCAGCCCTTCTGGATGGGAATTGCGGTTTCCGCCATTATGTCATTTGTGCTTTTCTCGCCGCTCAGCAGTGCCGCACTTTCCATAATGTTGCAACTCAGCGGCCTGGCCGCCGGAGCCGCAACCGCCGGCTGTTGTGCCAGCATGATCGGCTACGCCGCCGCCAGCTGGCGCGATAACAAAATCGGCGGCATCCTCGCCCAGGCGTTAGGCACCTCTATGCTACAGATCGGCAATACAATCCGCCATCCGCAAATTCTCATTCCCTCCACCCTGGCCGCCGTCATCGTCGGCCCGCTATCGACCCTCGTCTTCAGAATGGAGAACAATTACATGGGCGCCGGCATGGGAACCTCCGGCTTGGTAGGACAGATAACCACCTATGCCACAATGAGCGGCAGCATGTCGCCCGTACTGTTGATTGTGTACATGGTTCTTCTCCACTTCCTTATCCCCGCCCTGATTTCGTTACTCTGCTACGAGCTGATGTACCGCAAGGGCTGGATCAAAGCCGGCTACCTCACATTGCCGGAAATTTAGCGACAACAGTAATCACACCCGGCACTTAGCTTCGCCGGGTATTAATACATATGCATAAAAAGGCCGCGTGCGACCGCACACGGCTTTTTTTAATTTTCTTGGAACAGTCGTCGTTTACTAGCGCTGATTCTCGGGAATGTAGTCGACTATATCCCCGATATTGCAATTCAGGACTTTGCAAATCTTGCCCAAGACAGGCATACTAACCGGCATATTCTTGCTCATCCGCGCCATCGTCGTAGGAGCAACATCAATAGCCCGCTTGAGATCGGATTTCTTCATGTTGTGGTCAATGAGTAGTTTCCAAAGCTTATTATAGCTAAACACACTCGCTTCCTTCTTTTTTTCTGCCATTTTTTTCTCCTTGTTTTGACTCCTCCCTCTCAAAACCGGGCAGGAGGGTTTAGTTGCGAACCAAGAATGAACCTTTGTCCACGTTAAGATATATTCTAGCACATTAATTTATGTTTTCGTTATGTTTTTTGTTAAATAAGCAAAATTTTTTCGTAAAAACCACGTTTTTAAATCGTCCGACCATAGGTATAGGCATCTTCGTCATTATTTTTGTAGTAACGCTTGCGCAGGCCGTTGCGCTCAAAGCCCAGCGACTCGTACAAACTGATGGCCGGTTCATTGCTGACCCGCACCTCCAGCCACATCCGATTCACCCCTTCATCGCGCAACCATTTGATCAGGGCCGTCATGAATTGCCGTCCGAATCCGTGGCGGCGGAACGGCTCCTTAATCGCCAGACGCAACAATTCCGCCTCCGGCGGCAACACTTGCAACGCTGCTGCTCCGATTAACGTCTCACCTCCGTCCAGGCTGAATGCCCAAACATGATTGGTTCGCTCAGACAGAAAATCCCTGCAACTATCCATACCCCAGGAAGCCTGGAAGCAAGCTGCTTCGATATCATGCCACAGCTCAACCGTATCTGCCTGAACCGGGATCAGTGTCGGCCGAATATTTTCGCGCCCCTCTGTATAAAAGTCGTATATTATTTTCATAATATGCATTATATATTCATTTTTGTACTTGGTCAAAACAGCGGGAAGCTCGACGGCGTTCCCGAAGGAATTTATGAGTTTGGCAAAGACGGCGAAGTCGCCAGGAAGCGTTCCGCCTGAGCAAGCGAAACATAGAGGGGTAGCAAATTCCCGGCATTAACCGCCGTGAGCTCGACCCGTTTCGGAGTACTCGGTAAGTCCACTTCGTCCGATAACACTGCTATTTCGTCCGCTTCCGCCGTCGGCAACATACCCGATAGAACAGGAACGGCCATCTCAACCAGAGTTTCCGCAAAGCCGTAAATCCCGCTACGCATCGCTATTTCAAGTCCGAAGCGGTCAGTCAACTCCTCTTCCGTCGGAAAATATTCCGGTCTCGCACCAGCCCAGCCGATGACCAGGCGCTCCGGGCGACAATTCGGTCGACCACCGACAAGAGAGACGACCCCATCGGTCAGACGTTGCTCCAGGCAATCAAAAAAATCTGCCGCTGCTCCAACCCAGGGTTCATGCTCAATATACCAATGAGGCCGGTCGGACACGGGCGCTGCGTAAGCCGCTCCGTAGAGGCGTTCGTTTCGCGCATCAAGTAATGAAACATACCAGGTTGATGGCAGTGGGGTCATTCGTTCCCGCACATCCGCATCGTACATAGTCAGGCAACAATTCAGTAAAGTATTTACCGGGGCAATCGGCAGATCGTGCACCAGCGCCAATCCCTTGGCCGCCGCCAGACCGACTCTCAGACCAGTAAACGAACCCGGTCCGTTAACACAAGCAATTCCGTCGATCTCATTCGCTGCGACCGTATCGGCATCGAACAACTCCCGAATCTGCCGGAAAAGCAAATTCGCATATGCCCGTCGTCCCGGAGTCTCCAGACTGCAAACAATCTTTCCTCCCTCACTCAGAGCGGTTACGCAATGATCCAAAGCCGTATTTATCAATAAAATACGCATCTATGCCTCCCAAACGGCGCGCAATTCCGCCAGCCGCTCGACTTCACTCCACGTCGCTGTGATCTCCCGCCGGTAAAATTCGGGCCCCGTCGCATACGACGTCACCGACACACCTGCCGCCCGCATTTCCTGCGATTCCGCCACCGTATCCGGCATTTCGTCGACCAGCGTAAAACGTAGCCACAGCGCGTTCGCAGGCAAGGCCTCGCGCACATTGTCCGCCCACTCTATGGCACAGACCCCGCCGCGCTCGAAGTATTCATCAAAGCCGGCCGCTTCGAACTCAAGCGCATTATTCAGACGCCAGGCATCAAAGTGATAGAGGGGCAGGCGAATCCGTCCGCCGTCCAGCACAGACCCGCCGACCGCCGCAACCCCGTCCGCCACAGGCCCGCCGACCGCCGCAGCCCCGTCCAGCACAGACCCGCTCACGGAAACATCCTCATACTCACTGAGAATCACAAAGGACGGGCTCGTCACGCGCGATCGGATCCCCAGCCCCCGCGCCAAGCCCTGCACAAAAGTCGTCTTGCCGCCACCGAGATCCCCGACCAGCGCGATAACATCGCCGGCCCGACATAACAAAGCAAGGAGGCTCCCCAACCGGGTCGTCTCCTTGCCGCTATTGCTGATAATCTTAAATTCGCCCGCTCGTTGCTCGCCCATATTCGGCTCCGCTCCCGGCAACGCCGCAAATCCCGTATCCGGAACCGCCGGCACCGTTGCTCCGATCGCTTAACGCTTAGAGAACTGCGAGGCCTTACGCGCTTTCTTGAGACCGTACTTCTTGCGCTCCTTCATACGCGGATCGCGGGTCAAATAACCGGCGGCGCGCAGAGCACCCTTATACTGATCCTCATCGGCCATCACCAACGCCCGCGCGATGCCGTGCCGCAAAGCACCCGCCTGCCCGGACAATCCGCCGCCGCGCACGTTCACGACGACGTCAAACTTATTTACGGTATCGGTCACGACCAGAGGCTGACGAATGATCAGCTTTAACGACGCCAGACCGAAATAATCATCGATATCGCGGTCATTCACCGTGATCCGCCCCTTGCCGGGATACAGACGCACCCGCGCGACAGCTTCGCGACGGCGACCGGTGCCATACCAGTACGATTTACCTTTATACGGATTGCTACTCTTAGCCATAAATTATCTCCTTGACCTTCTCGGCGCGTTCCTTCCGACGCCGTCTCCTATCGCGTGATATCCAGTTCCAGCGGGCGCTGGGCTTCGTGCTTATGTTCGGGTCCGGCATAGACCTTCAATTTCTTAAGCATCTTGCGTCCGAGCGCGTTCTTCGGCAACATACCTTTCACCGCCAGACGCACAACCTTCTCCGGGCTCCTCTCCATCATCCGCTGATAGGGGATCTCGCGCATACCGCTCGGATAACCCGTGTGATAACGATGCACCTTCTGCTGCAGTTTATTCCCGGTCAGCACCAGTTGCGACGCGTTCACAACCACGACAAAATCTCCGGTATCGACATGCGGCGTCCAAATCGGCTTATTCTTGCCGCTGAGAATTCTCGCGATCGTCGTCGCCAGATGCCCCAGCGTCTGTCCCGCCGCATCTATCACATACCATTCCCGCTCAACTTCGGCGGCTTTGGCCATAAATGTCTTCATCATATCCTCCACAAAATTAACTGCCG